>NZ_JBNNWE010000173.1:0-5061 GCF_050280905.1 Pseudomonas sp. NPDC086278 | reverse complement strand
GGCGAGTTTTGCGCCTGAACCCGCGCCACCCGGTTATCAAGATGAGCAGCGTGAGCAATACCAGGTGCTGGCAATGCGGGTGACGATAAAGGCTTTGAGTGCCGCGTTACCGTTGTTGCGGTTGCTGTAGTAGAAACCGATCAACAGGTACGAGCACAGGCCCACGCCTTCCCAGCCGAAGTACAGGAACAACAGGTTATCGCCCAGGATCAGGAACAGCATGCTGGCGATGAACAGGTTGGTGTAGGCGAAGAAGCGCGAGTAACCGGCCTCACCGCGCATGTACCAGGACGCGAACAAGTGGATCAGGAAGCCGACGCCGACCACCACACCGAGCATGGTCACCGACAGGCCATCCAGGTACAGCGCCAGGTTCGGCTTGAAGCCTTCAACCGCCATCCACTGCCACAACACCTGGGTGTAGTGGCCGCCTTCTGGCGGGGCGACGTTGAATTGCCAGATCACGTAAGCCGCGACGATGGCAGACAGGCCGATGGAACCGACGCCAATCAGCGCCGACAGGTTTTCCGAAAAGCGGCCGCGTGAGAACGACAGCAGCAGGAAACCTATAAGAGGGAATACGAAAGTCAGATAGAGAAGATTCATCCGCGCATCTCGCTGGCAGCGTCAATATCGAGCGTGTGGAAGCGGCGATACAGCTGCAACAGAATCGCCAGGCCAATACTGGCCTCGGCGGCTGCAAGGCTGATCACCAGGATGAACATGATCTGTCCGTCCGGCTGGCCCCAACGTGCACCTGCAACAATGAAGGCCAGTGCAGCGGCGTTCATCATCACTTCCAGGCTCATCAACACGAAAAGAATGTTGCGGCGGACCATCAGGCCGACCAGACCGAGGCAGAACAGGATGCCGGCAACGGCCAGGCCATGTTCCATAGGGATAGCAGGCATGAGTTACTCCTTCGCCTCGTTGCGGCCGAGATGGAACGCCGTGACGGCTGCGGCGAGCAGCAGCATCGAGGCGAGTTCGACCACCAGCAGATACGGACCGAACAGGCTGATGCCCACGGCCTTGGCGTCTACGGTGGTGTGACCGATGGCCTGGCCGCTCTGATGAGCGAACAGCACGTACAGCAGTTCACCCAGCAGCAGCGCGCCGAGGATGACCGGGCCGAGCCAGATGCCGGGCTTGAGCCACACGCGTTCTTGCTGAACCGAGGCCGGGCCGAGGTTGAGCATCATCACCACGAACACGAACAGCACCATGATGGCGCCAGCGTAGGCGATCACTTCCAGCACACCGGCAAACGGTGCGCCGAGGGCGAAGAACGTCATGGCCACGGCGATCAGCGAAATGATCAGGTAGAGCAGGGCGTGCACAGGGTTGGTGTTGGTGATCACGCGAAGCGTGGACACCACTGCGATACCCGATGCGAAATAGAAAGCGAATTCCATCTTTCTTCCTTAAGGCAGCAAGCTCTTCACGTTGATCGGTTCGGCTTCATTTTGCGCGGCGCCTTTCGGCTTCCCGGCAATCGCCATACCTGCAACACGATAGAAGTTGTAATCAGGGTTTTTGCCGGGGCCGGAGATCAGCAGATCTTCTTTCTCGTACACCAGGTCCTGACGTTTGAACTCGGCCATCTCGAAATCCGGGGTCAGCTGGATTGCGGTGGTCGGGCAGGCTTCCTCGCAGAGGCCGCAGAAAATGCAGCGCGAGAAGTTGATGCGGAAGAAGTCCGGGTACCAGCGACCGTCTTCGGTTTCAGCTTTCTGCAGCGAGATGCAACCGACCGGGCAGGCCACGGCGCACAGGTTGCAGGCTACACAACGCTCTTCGCCATCAGGGTCGCGGGTCAGGACGATACGGCCACGGTAGCGCGGCGGCAGGTACACGGCTTCTTCCGGGTACTGCAGCGTGTCGCGCTTGCGGAAGGCATGGCCGAAGATCATCACCAGGCTGCGAAGCTGGGTGAAGAAGCCATGCACGATGTCAAATATGTACTTCATGATTCTCTATCCTCACTGAGCCGCGACGGCGGGCGTGTTGAGCAACACGATCGCAGCGGTCACCAGCATGTTGACGAGGGTCAGCGGCAGGCAGAACTTCCAGCTGAAATCCATCACTTGGTCATACCGTGGGCGCGGAATCGAGGCGCGCAGCAGGATGAAGATCATGATGAAGAACGCGGTTTTCAGCGCGAACCAGATGAACGGGATCTGCGGCAGAATGCCGAACGGACCGTGCCAGCCACCGAAGAACAAGGTCACCAGCAGCGCCGAAATCAACACGATGCCGATGTACTCGCCAACGAAGAACATGCCCCATTTCATGCCGGCGTATTCAATGTGGTAACCGTCGGCCAGTTCCTGTTCCGCTTCCGGCTGGTCGAACGGGTGACGGTGAGTCACGGCGACGCCAGCGATGAAGAAGGTCAGGAAACCGAAGATCTGCGGAATGATGAACCACAGGTTCTGCGCTTGATATTCGACGATGTCACGCATGTTGAACGAGCCGACCTGGATCACGATGCCCATCAACGACAAGCCCATGAACACTTCGTACGACACGGTTTGCGCCGAGGCCCGCAAGCTGCCCAGCAGGGCGAACTTGTTGTTGCTCGACCAGCCGGCGAACAGCACCGCGTAGACCGACAGACCGGCCATGGCGAAGAAGAACAGGATGCCGATGTTGATGTCCGCCACGCCCCAGGTCGGGGTGATCGGGATGATCGCGAAGGCAATCAGCAGGGCGCTCATGGCCACGACCGGTGCCAACGTGAAAATCATCTTGTCGGCGAACGGCGGGGTCCAGTCTTCCTTGAAGAACATCTTGATCATGTCGGCCGCGATCTGGAACGCGCCGAACGGGCCGACGCGGTTCGGACCGTAACGGTCCTGCCAGAGGGCGAGCAGACGACGCTCGACCCAGCTCAGCAGCGCGCCGCAAACCACCACGGCGAGCAGAATCACGATGGCCTTGAGGACCGCGATAATCACGTCAATCACTTCAGGCGTGAACCAGGTCATTGAGCTGCCTCCTGCAGACCGTCAACGGTTTTGCCAAAGATCGCCGCTGGAATGCCGGCGATACCCGCTGGCAATGCCACCAGGCCGGCGCCCAGCTCTTCATTGATACGCAGTGGCAGACGCAGGGTCTGGCCATCGACGTTCACACTGAGCAGGGCACCTTCGTTGACACCCAGGCGATCGGCTTCGGATTTGGCCAGGGCGACGTAGGCGGCCGGAATGCGTTCCTGCACCGGCGCGGCTTTGGAAGAGTTCTCTTCACTGCCGAGCAAGTGGAAGAACGGCACCACTTGCCAGGTGCCCGGCGCCGGGTTGAACGCGCGTGGCACGGCGGCGAACCAGTTCAGCGAATCACCGGTGCTTTCGATCAGGCGGGTGCCCGGGTCGCCAGCACGGATGTGACCACCGACTTCGTCCTGGAACTTGTTCCACGCTTGCGGCGAGTTCCAGCCCGGAGACCAGGCGAATGGCACTTGCTGACGCGGTTCGACCGAGCCCGAGTAACCTTCCATCGAGAAGTTGAACGCGGTGTCGTTGTCTTGCGGGGTACGCGGTTCATGGACGCTGATGTCAGCGCGCATGGCGGTACGACCGGAGTAACGCAACGGTTCGCGGGCCAGTTTCATGCCCTTGATGCGGAACGCGGCGGACGGTGCGGCATCGACGATGCGCGCCAGTTGCGGCGTGCTCGAAGCCACGGCTGCGGTGACGTGGTCCAGCTGGGTCCAGTCAATCGGCTGGTTCAGCAGGGTGGCGCGCAGGGCATGCAGCCAGCGCCAGCCTTCGTGAACCAGGATGCTCGCGTCCATGTATTTCGGGTCGAAAACCTGGAAGAAGCGCTGGGCGCGACCTTCCTGGCTGACCAGCGTACCGTCGCCTTCAGCGAAGCTCGCGGCTGGCAATACCAGGTGCGCGCGATCGCTGGTGGCAGTCTTCTGATGGTCCGCCACGATCACCACTTTCGCAGCGGTCAGGGCGGCATCGACCTTGGCTTTGTCGGTGCGGGTATACAGATCGTTTTCCAGCACGACGATGGCGTCGGCCTTGCCGTCGATGACCGCTTGCAGCGCAGCGTCGACCGATTCGCCACCGAGCATGGCCAGGCCAAGGCTGTTGGCCTCTGGCACGATCAGGCTGATGGAACCGTTCTTCTCGCGCAGCTTCAGCGCTTTGGCGATGTTGGCTGCAGCTTCGATCAGCGCCTTGGAACCCAGCGAGGTGCCGGCGATGATCAATGGACGCTTGGCCGCGAGCAGGGCGTCGGCAATGCGCTTGGCCAGGTCCAGGGCTTCAGCGTCCAGACCCTCGACCGCTGGCGCACTGGCGTCGAGGGCGTGAGCCACGGCGAAACCGATGCGGGCCAGGTCGTCCGGTGCGGCGTGAACGCATTCTTCAGCGATATCGTCGAGCTTGGTTTCCGCCAGGCTGGCGATGAACAGCGGGTTCAGCGCGTGCTGGCCGATGTTCTTCACGGCGGCGTCGAGCCAAGGCTGAACGCGCATGGCGTCGGCCATGTCTTCGGCTTTGCCCTTGACCGATTGACGCAGGGACAGCGCCATACGGGCGGCGGTCTGGGTCAGGTCTTCACCAAGGACGAATATCGCGTCGTGGTCTTCGATGTCGCGCATGTTCGGGATCGGCAGCGGGCTGTCTTTCAATACCTGCATGACCAGACGAATGCGCTCCAGCTCGGCGGCTTCGATACCGGAGTAGAAGTGCTCGGCGCCCACCAGTTCGCGCAACGCGTAGTTGCTTTCGAGGCTGGCACGCGGCGAGCCGATCCCGACGATGTTGCGGCCGCGCAGCAGGTCGGCGGCTTTATCCAGTGCTTCGTCCAGGCTCAGCTTGGCGCCGTTGGCCAGCAGTGGCTGACGCGGGCGGTCTTCGCGGTTGACGTAGCCATAGCCGAAACGGCCACGGTCGCACAGGAAGTACTGGTTGACCGAACCATTGAAGCGGTTTTCGATACGGCGCAGCTTGCCCAGAGGGTTGCCCATGACCAGCGCCGAGCTCGCCAAACCCAGCCGTAAGCAACGTGTGCGGACCTTATGGATTTCCGACGTGCATTTGG
>NZ_JBNNWE010000172.1:0-5307 GCF_050280905.1 Pseudomonas sp. NPDC086278 | reverse complement strand
CGAGCCTAGGCGAGGCACCGAATGGAGGGGCAAAAGCGCTTTGGTTACTTTCGCGCTTTTCGAAAGTGACTCGCTGTAAGAGCGAAACCGCCAGCCGCCATTACCGCAGAAACGGATATGCCCACCATCCAGAAAACAACCTCTTCACGGCACCAAAATCACCTTATCCCCACCGCCCTCATTCACCTCGGCATACCGCGCCAACCCATCCGCCAACGGCGACTCAACCAACCCCTGCGGCAATGGCAACAAATCCTGGTCAAAAAACTTGCCAAACTGATCCAGCATCGCCGCGCACGCCTGAACGCCATACAGCAGCGAATTGACCCCCACCACCGAGCCACCCTTGCGATACAGCCCCAGCGCCGGCAACTGCACCATGCCATCCACCGGCGCGGCGATGATCGCAATGCGCCCGAACGTGGCCAGTGCCGCAACCGATGCCGGCAGCCAGAACCCGGTGGTGTCGAAAATCACATCGGCGCCGCCGGCAAACACCGCGTTCACCTGTGCGCCCAAGTCCTCCGGCCTATCCAGCGGCAACGTCTGATAACCCTGAGCGTGCAACGCCTTGACCTGCTCCGGCCGCCGCGCCGCCGCCAGCACCTGAGCGCCACGGACTTTGGCCAACGCCAACGCCGCACTGCCCACCGCCCCGCCGCCGATCACCAACAGTCGCGTTTGCGCCGTCACCAGGCTGCGTTCCAGCGCATCCCACGCCGTGGTGTACGGCACGCCGAGGCTGGCCGCCTGGGCAAAACTCAGGTGCGTCGGCTTGATCGCCACGCCCTTGGCCGGCAATTTGACGAATTGCGCGTGGGAGCCATCGGCGAAAAAGCCCAGCTCACGGCCAGTCCCCCAGACCTCCTGACCGATCATTGCCGGCGGCCCTTCGACGACGATGCCGGCAAAATCCCGGCCGGGAATCCGTGGCAACGTGGTGTAGGGAAAACGCCCGAGCACGTTCTTCACATCGCTGGGGTTGAGGCCGGCCGCCTTGATCTCGACCAGTACCTCATCGGCGCCAGGCACCGGTGTGGGCACCTCGACGAAGCGCAGGGAAGAAAGGTCTCCGGTGTTGTCGAATTGCAGTGCTTTCATGGGAGTGTCCGTCGGGTAAAGGAAGCGATTCAGGAGATCCAGCCAGCGATCAGTTGCCGGCCCATCGGCCACAACTTTTCACCGGCAAGCATGCCAAGCAGCCCGACCAGCGCGATGGCCGGGGGTGCGGGGGAACGAAAATCCAGTGCGCCATAGAGCAAGCCGACGCCCAGACCGATGACCAGCGAGATGAGGTAGCTCATGGCAGATTCCGTGGGCAATTGGGGTAGGCACAGAGTCTAGAACCACCTCGCGCCGAGCATCGGCCAAGTGCTTCTGAATTTCGGCCAAAGACCGGTCAGCCCTGGCGCTGGCTCTCGGCAAACTGCGAAGGCGCAATACCCAGTTCCCGACGGAACATATCGCTGAAGCTGCTCGGCGAATAACCCAGCTCGCGGGCAATGGTGCTGACGGCCACGCCCTGAATCAATTCGGCCACCGCTGTCGCCAATTGCACCTGCCGCCGCCACTCGGCGAAGCCCATGCCCAGGCCGTCCTTGAACAACCGCGCCAGGGTGCGCACGCTGGCCCCGGCGTTTTCCGCGTGTTGCTCGAAGGCAATGTCCAGCGACGGCGCGGCCATGACCGCCTGACAGAGGTTCATCAAGCGCCGGTCAGAGTCGTCGGGTAACGGTATTTTCAGCAGAGACCGCTTGGCTCGCCTAAGCTCCAACAGCGCGAGGCCGACCAGTGCCTCGTAATACGCGGGTTCACCGTCCTCCCCCTGCGCCACCAGCCCGACGATCAGCTCGCGCAGCAAACCGCCCACTTCGATCACCTGGACCGTGTCGTCCAGCGTCGCCGCTAACGATGGCCGCAGGTAGATGTTGCGCATCTGCAAATCCGAGACCACACGAATCCCGTGCGGCACACCCGGCGGTAGCCATACCGCCCGTTGCGGCGGCACCACCAGCGCCTCGTGCGGCGTTTCAACCCACATCACGCCACTCATCGCATACAGCAACTGGCCCCAGACGTGCTCGTGGGGCTCGATGAACAGCCCGCGCGGATAGGTGCGCGCGAGTGGCTGCACGGGCACATCGGTGTCACTTAAATCAGGGGGCGCGGCGATGGCCATGGTCAATGATCGTTGGGGTTTTCAGGGAGAGCATGGTAACGAGGCGCCAGTCTTGCCGCCACTGGCGGTAACCGTCTGACAATCCGACTGAATTTTCCGTAACCCGAATGATCCTTCTATTACCACAGGGAGGAAGACAGGCTTTATGAACAACGCAAAATTATTCGTCATTGAATACACCCTTCATGGCGCGCCGAAGTCCTTCATTATCCGCCTGGAAAAAATGGACAACGCCGAGGCGTGGCACTGGGCGAGCTGTGATGCGGGGGTTGGCCGTATTCCGCGCTTCGGCCGAGAGAAGGTGCAAAAAACCAGCAAGCCGCTGGCGGAAAAATTCGGCGTCGAAAACGTGACTTGGCGACCGGCCAGTTAAAGAAAATGGAGCCTGATCAGGCTCCATTTTTAGTGGGACAGGTTATTTGCCGTGGGCGCATTTGCAGCCCTTGCTTGCGCACGCTTCACCATGCTCGTGGTGCTTGGCGCAGGCTTCACAGCAAAAGTGTTTGCCGTGGCGCGCTATCGGATGTTCGCCCAGTTTGCAGTTGCATTTGGGGCAGTCGCAGGTACTTTCACTGTCGATCATGAGCCTGACTCCGTGGATAGGGTCGTCGGGGTGCCGCGAATGCGGCCCGTGTTACCAGTGTAGGAGTTTGTGTCAGGCCTGCCGCGTACTGCTGCGATACATGAAGAACAACGCCAGCGCCAGGCAGCCCATCGCCACGATCCGGCTGCCCGACAATTCAATCGCCGGGTTGCCCAGCCAGCCGAAGTTGTCGATCAACATGCCCATCCCCAACTGCCCGAGGATCACCGCGACCGTGGCCACCGCCGTGCCGACCCGTGGCACCGCCCCGACCATCACCATCATGTACACCACGCCGAACAGCGCGCCGCTGAGCTGCCATTTCGGCACGTCCAGCAAACTGACGGCGTGGGCCGGTTCGAAAAACAGGATCAACAAACCGGTGACCAGCGCGCCGACCGCAAAGGTCAGCAAACTGCTGCGCAACACGCCGACGGTTTCACCGAGCCGGCCATTGATCGCCGCCTGCACACTCAACACCGCACCGGCGGCCACGACCACCGCCAACAAAATAATCAGACTCATCATCAACCCCGAGCGATCAGAACAAGTGCCGCGACAATCAGCAGCAGCGCCAGCCAGCGTTCACCGTTGACCTTCTTGCGCGTGGCGCCGAACCAGCCGAAGTGGTCGATCAACACGCTTTTGCCGACTTGGCCGGAAAGGATCGCGATCATCGTCATCGCGATGCCAATGTGCGGCGTGGCCAGGGTCAGCACCACTACGTAGATCGGCCCGAGAAAACCGCCGATCAACTGCCAGCGCGGCAAGGTGCCGAGCGCCGGACCTTGTTGCGGACCGCTGAACAGCAGCAGCAAAAACAGAATCGCCGAGCCGACGCCGAAGATGCTCAACGTCGCCCACAAATGCCCGACCTGAACCCCGAGCGGCCCGAGCAACCCGGCCTCCACGGACAGGCCCATGCCGGCGAGGATTACCAGTGGTAGCAGTAATAGGCGTAACCCGGGTTTGAAAGTGGGCGTTGCGACAACAGCTGCGTCGATTGAAGAAGATTGCATAGAAAGGAAACCTGCGATTGATCCGTCGTGGCACAAATTCTGTGGGAGCGAGCTTGCTCGCGATAGCGGTAGGTCAGTCACATAGATGTTGAATGTACCGACGCTATCGCGAGCAAGCTCGCTCCCACAGGGTCCGTGGTGTTCTGTCCGCTTCCCCGTGGGAATAGCGAGCATTATCGGCTAGCGATCCTTTGCGATAAATGGGAGCATCCGGACAACACTTTTGCGCAACCCGCACAGCAGGACTCGCCATGCACGGCTTCAATGACTTGGGATTCAAGGCGCTTCGGCTGTTCGTCGCAGTGCTCGACCACGGCAGTTTTTCCGAAGTAGCCCGCCGCGAGGGCCTGGCGCCCTCTTCAATCTCGCGGCAAATCCAGCAGATGGAACAAGCCTTGAGCCAGCAATTGCTCTATCGCCACACCCGCGCCGTCTCGCCCACCGAAGCCGGGCGCATGCTCGGCCATCACGCGCGACTGGTGCTGGTGCAACTGGAAGAAGCCGAGCAGGCCTTGCAGGAACAGCAAAGCGAACCCAGCGGACTGGTTCGAATCAACGCCCCGGTGGTGTTCGGGCAACGGCATTTGACGCCGTGGCTGGGGCAACTCTGCGAGCGTTACCCGAAGCTGCAACTGGATATCCAGCAGACCGACAGCTACGTCGATCCGTTGCAGGAAGGCGCCGACCTGCTGTTCCGGATCGGCCCGCTGCACGATTCGAGCATGCAGGCACGGATTCTCGCGCCGCACCGCTTTCAAGTCGCCGCCAGCCCGGCGTACCTGAAACGCCACGGCATACCGCAACACCCTGACGACCTGTCGAACCATCAATGCCTGGCCTACAAAGGTGTTACCGGTCAGCAGCGCTGGTTTTTCCGCAAGGACCAGCAGGACTGGACGCCTTACTCGGTGAAAGGCCCGCTCACCGGCAACCACGCCGACACCCTCACCCAAGCCGCCCAACAGGGCCTGGGGCTGGTGATGTTTCCGTCCTGGCTGATCGGTGAAGCCGTGCGCGCAGGCACGCTGGTGCCGGTGCTCGGCGAATTTCAGGTATCGAACAGTCTTGAGCCACAACAAATCGCCGTGCTCTGGCCCGGCAGCCGACGGTTGTCGGTGAAGGTACGCACGGTGATCGATTTTTACGTGGCGTGTTTTGGGGTGGTGCCGTATTGGGACAGGCCGTAACACCGCACGAATGGCCTTTGTTCAATGCAATCCGTGTGGGAGCGGGCTTGCTCGCGAAGAGGGAGGGTCAGTCAATACATCATCGGCTGTTAGGGCGCCTTCGCGGGCAAGCCCGCTCCCACAGGTGGTAGGTGGTGATCACACATCCGGTTTCACACGGACAAACCGTGGGAGCGGGCTTGCTCGCGAAGAGGGAGGGTCAGTCAATACATCATTGGCTGTTACGACGCCTTCGCGGGCAAGCTGAACTGGCCTAATGATTTTGGACACCTCAATCGGGCGCTATGATGGCGCCCAAATCTGAGGTGTTTGGATATGCGTAAATCTTATTCAAGTGAG
>NZ_JBNNWE010000171.1:0-5537 GCF_050280905.1 Pseudomonas sp. NPDC086278 | reverse complement strand
ACCCTTCAGACACCCGCGAAATCGGGCGCCCGACAGCTTGCCCCAGCCCATTCGGTCGCCCCTCATTCGGGGTAGGAGAGACGCCATAGCGAGATACGGCATGCGATTGCAAGGTAGACCCCCATGAAAACCTCACTCACCCAACACGAGATAAAAGTCACTTTTTGCACTGTCTCGAGCTCACTCCTGTTGTGCTCGACCATGGAAGTCCAGGCCGGTCCTGCCGAAGATGACACCACCCCGTGGTATCACCAGGAAGTTCCCGTGCTGACCTTGCCCCTCACCTCGATCACCGCACCTTATCCCGGCCACTTCGCGGCCTCCGACACCCGCAGTTCACGCCTGACCATTGAAGACGCCGCGCCCTCGGCCTGGGATCAGGTGTACGGCCAGACTTCGCGTCTGGCGCAAACCGATGCGCTGTCTCAAGGGCTTTCGATCCCCGGCAGCAGCGAATTCAGAGGCCCGGCAATCCTGACGCTGCAAAGCGGCAGCGGCCACACCCAGCAGATCGGCCTGATCGGTGGCATGACCCTGATCCAAGGCAACAGCAACGGCCTGCTGTCCAACCGCGCCCTCTCCGACCCCAACACCGACACCCTCAACCTGCAAGGCCAGATTCTCGGCGCCTACTGGAGCCTGATCGGCCCGCAAGGCTGGCACGTTGACCTGTCGGCCAGCGGCGGCCGCGTCAACGGTTTCAGCCGCAACGACCAGGGCGTGCGCCAGGCCACCGAAGGCAGCGCGATGACGCTGTCGGTGGAAGGTGGCTACCCGATTGGCTTGACCGACAACTGGGTCGTCGAACCCCAGGCGCAATTGATCAACCAGCGCATCACCCTCGACACGCCATACGCCGGCTCGGGCAACGCCTCGTCGAGCGATCTGACGTCCTGGAGCGGCCGGGTCGGTGCGCGGTTGAAAGGCAGTTATGACATCAACGGTCTGGGCGTCGAACCCTACGTGCGGACCAACTTGTGGCACACGGTGTACACCGGCAATACCGTGACCCTGGATCAGGTCGACAAGATCAACAGCAGCCGCAATTCATCGACCGTCGAGGTCGGATTGGGTCTGGTGGCGAGGGTGACGCCGGCGGTCAGCCTGTATGTGAGCGCCGATTACAGCAGTGACGTGGATGACAATGATTTGAACGGGTTAATCGGGAGTCTGGGGGTGCGGATGCGCTGGTGAGTGTTCAATTTCAGACAGTAGGTCGTCTGGACGTACGCCTTCGTCCGAACGCCGCCCGGAGCAAGCCCGCACACATTGGTTTTGTGAACGCCACAAATCAAATGTGGGAGCGGGCTTGCTCGCGAAAGGCACGACCCGATCTCAGATCAACCCTCAGGCCGCAAGATCAACACCGCCAGCGGCGGCAGATTCAAAGTCAGCGACATCGGCTGCCCATGGCTCGGCGCTTCTTCGGTAAACGCCCCGCCGCTGTTGCCATAATTCGAACCGGCATACATCGCCGCATCGCTGTTGATCACCTCGGTCCAGCGCCCGGCGAACGGCACACCGATGCGATAGGCCTCACGCGGCACCGGCGTGAAGTTGGCCACCACCAGCACTGGCCGGCCGTCCTTGCTCCAGCGCAACCACGCGTAAACGCTGTTGATCGCATCGTCGCCGATCAGCCACTGGAAGCCTTGCGGTGCGTCGTCCTGCTCATGCATCGCCGGTTCTTCGCGGTACAAGCGGTTCAGGTCACTGACCAGCTTCTGCACACCCTTGTGTTCGGAGTATTGCAGCAAGTACCAGTCCAGCTGCTGATCGTGATTCCACTCACGCCACTGGCCAAACTCGCAGCCCATGAACAGCAGTTTCTTGCCCGGATGCGCCCACATGAAGCTCAGGTAGGCGCGCAGGTTGGCAAATTTCTGCCAGCGGTCGCCGGGCATCTTGTCAATCAGCGAGTGCTTGCCGTGCACCACTTCATCGTGGGAAATCGGCAGGATGAACCGTTCGGACCAGGCGTACACCAGGCCAAAACTCAGTTCGTTGTGGTGATGGGCGCGGTACACCGGATCCTGCTGGATGTAATGCAGCGAATCGTGCATCCAGCCCATGTTCCACTTGTAGTTGAAGCCCAGCCCGCCCTGCTGCGTGCTCTGGCTGACGCCCGGCCACGCGGTGGATTCTTCGGCGATCACCAGCGCGCCCGGCGCCTCTAGGGCGACCACGTCGTTCAAGTGGCGCAGGAAGTCGATGGCTTCGAGGTTCTCGCGACCGCCATGCCGGTTCGGCACCCACTCGCCAGCCTTGCGCGAATAGTCGCGGTAGAGCATCGACGCCACGGCGTCGACCCGCAGGCCGTCGACGTGGAAATGCTTCAGCCAATGCAACCCCGACGCGAGCATGTAGCCGTGCACTTCGGTGCGCCCGAGGTTGTAGATCAGCGTGTCCCAGTCCTGATGGAAGCCTTCCTGGGGGTTGCCATATTCGTACAGCGCAGTGCCGTCGAATTGCGCCAGGCCATGGGTATCGGTCGGAAAATGCGCCGGCACCCAGTCGAGGATCACGCCGATCTCGGCCTGGTGACAGGCGTTGATGAACGCGGCGAAGTCATCCGGCGAACCGTAACGGGCGCTCGGGGCGAATTGCGACAGCAACTGGTAACCCCACGACCCACCGAACGGGTGTTCCATGATCGGCATCAGTTCAATGTGGGTGAAACCCAGCTCCTTGACGTACGGAATCAAGCGTTCGCCCAGTTCATGCCAGGTGTACTGCCGCGCGACTTCGCCCAGGTCATCCAGCTCGCACTGCCACGATCCGGCATGTAACTCGTAGATCGACAGCGGCGCGCTGGAGCGCTGACGGTCGCCACGCGATTGCATCCAGTCGTGGTCCTGCCAGTCGATGTTCAGCGGCGAAGCCACTTTCGAGGCGGTGTCCGGCGGCAACGACGTGGCCAGGGCCATCGGGTCGGCCTTCAGCGGCAGAATGCCGTTCGCGCCGAGGATTTCGTACTTGTAGGTTTCGCCCGCTTGCAGGCGCGGGATGAACAACTCCCAGACCCCGGTCGGATGGCGCAGGCGCATCGGGTGCCGACGCCCGTCCCAGTTGTTGAAATCACCCACCACCGACACCCGTTTGGCGTTCGGTGCCCACACGGCAAAGCGCACGCCGTCGACGCCGTCGACGTTCTTCAACTGCGCGCCGAGGCAACTGCTGAGGTCGCGGTGATTGCCTTCGGCGAACAGGTACAAGTCCATCTCACCCAATAACGGGCCGAAGCTGTAAGGGTCCTCGGAAGTCTGTTCGCCGCCGGCCCATCGGGTGCGCAGCACATACGGCTGGGCCCGATCAAAATGGCCGACAAACAGGCCGGGGGTCTGGGTGGCTTGCAGTTGGCCAAGCTCTTCGCCTGAGTCCTTTGCCAGCACTTGCACACTCAGTGCATCGGGCAGATAAGCCCGGATGAATTGACCGCCGGCGTCGTCGCCGTGGGGGCCGAGAATTGCAAAAGGGTCGTGATGTTCGGCGCGCACCAGCGCGTCGATATCCCGCGATCTGGGCAGTAGCGCCTCTTTAGCGTGACCCTGTTCCTTGTTCGAGAAACTCATGACTACTCTCCACCAAGCTCGGAAAAGGGTTTAAGCCCACTCAATAATCCATATAAACCGTGCAACGGCACCGGTAGCCAGGTCGGGCGGTTTTCCGCCTCGTAGGCCACTTCGTACGCCGCCTTCTCCAGACCGAACAACGCCAGCGCCGCGTCCTCGCCTTCCGGATCTTGCCACGCATGAGCAAGACTAGCTGCCGCCAGCCGATAAGCGTCGACAAATGCCTGTTTTGCTTCATTCAGATAACGGCCGGCCACCCGCTGCCGCGCGGCTTGCGCATCGGCGGTGTTGTCGACGTTATGCACGTTGATCGTCATCGCCGCCGCGTAATCGAAGGAACGCAACACGCCACTGACGTCCTTGTACGGGCTGTGCTTGCCACGCCGTTCGCTTAGCGGTCGCGCCGGCTCGCCCTCAAAGTCGATCAGGTAGGCATCGCCCTTGATCACCAGCACTTGCCCCAGGTGCAAATCACCGTGAACCCGAATACGCAGTCCGCCAGTGGCTTTTTTGCCCAGGTCCTGAACATGGCCAAGGATGGCTTTCTTGTTGTCCAGTAAACGACTGACCAGCGCTTTGTCCGCAGGGTTCAGTTCGTTTTGATGCTGCTTGAGCAATTTGAGCGCGTGTTCCAGTTGCGCGGCGACATCCTTGGCCGAGGCCACGGCATCTTTTTGCGAGGTCACTTGCGGGGCGAAGTCCGGGTCGTCGGTAGGCGCCGCCAGTACCTGGTGCATCTCACCGAGGCGCTGGCCGAGCATGCCGGCGAAGTCTTTCAGTTCGCCGAGCGCGTTGTAATGCTGTTCCTGCTCGGACATGGCGTCGGCCAGTTCATCGCGCAACGCCCGTTCGAGGTTGTTCTGCGTCCACTCCCAGGCATCGCCCTGATTGCTCAGGTAGCCCTGGGCGATCATCAGCAGATTGTCTTCGCCCTTGGCATCGCGACGAATGACCGATCCCAGCAGCGGCGAGATATTGGCAAACCCGGCGTTGGTCAGGTACGCGCTCATCTCCAGTTCCGGGTGCACGCCCGAGGCGACTTTGCGGATCAGCTTGAGCACCATGCTCTTGCCGACCACCACCGAGCTGTTGGATTGCTCGGCGGACAGGTAACGCACTTCCGATTCCGCTGTCAGCCCGAGCCTGGCCAATTCACCGGTCGGGGCAAAACGGATTTCACCGCCATCCGACGGCAGCACCGTGCTGTTGTGCATGCCCGCCACCACCGCCCGAATAAAGTTTTCGAGGGCAAATGCATCGGTGATCAAACCGACCTGCGGCCCGCGTCGAACCCGCGACAGCGCCAATTGTTGGGGCAACGCGGCGCCGACCTGATCTTCGGCAATAAAACCGAAGGGCAACTGGTAACGACTGGTCTGGCCGCCGCTGGTGACTTCGATCTCACTCAACAACACCGGGTGCTGCGGATCGCCAAAGCGCACGCCATAAGCCAGTTTGACGTTCTCGATGGTCGCGTCCTTGCCGGCAAACCAGCGACGATTTTGCAGCCAGGTCGGCAAGATACTTTGCTCCAGCGTGCCACGCGACGGCGCTTCGAGCAGTTCCTCCATGCGTTTCTTCAGTACCAGCGTCGTGAAGTCCGGCAGGCTTTGCGCCGGTTCGACGTGCCAGCTCGGCATCTGGTTTTCCGCAGCGAGCACGAACCAGTAGAAGCCGTACGGCGCCAGGGTCAGCAGGAAATTCAGCTGGCCGATGGGTGGAAACGCGTTACCGCCGAGCATTTCCACCGGCACCATGCCGGCGTAAGCCGACAGGTCCAGCTCCGCCGCTTGCGCGCTGCGCGACACGTTGGCCACGCACAGGATGATTTCATGCTTGCCGTCCGGCCCGGTGAACTCACGGGTGTAGGCCAGAATCCGTCGGTTACTCGGCGACAGCATCTTCAGGGTGCCGCGCCCAAAGGCCTTGGACTGGCTGCGCACCGCGAGCATCCGCCGCGTCCAG
>NZ_JBNNWE010000170.1:0-5577 GCF_050280905.1 Pseudomonas sp. NPDC086278 | reverse complement strand
TCAAGCACCGCGGACTCACAGCTTGCCATCCACCCCTCTCACCCCAAAGTTTATCCCCTGCCCAAGACACAAGCGGGCTTGCTCGCGAAGGCGGTTTAACATTCAACGCATGTGTTGACTGTCACTGTGCCTTCGCGAGCAAGCCCGCTCCCACATTAGGTTTGGGTGAAGGCAGAAACTTCACCCTGAGCAAAGATGTTGTATTAAACCGCTACCGCACGCGGCTCACTGCGGCGCAATGCACGCATCTTGTGCAGCGTATCCGCGCAGGTCTTTGCCGCTTCCTGGCCTTTGTGCACGAAATGTTCGAAGAAGAATTTCTGGTGTTCTTCCCCGGCATGGAAGTGGTGCGGGGTCAAAACCACGGAGAACACTGGCACTTCGGTTTCCAGTTGAACCTGCATCAGGCCGCTGATCACCGACTGGGCGACGAATTCGTGACGGTAGATGCCGCCGTCGACCACAAGGCCTGCGGCTACGACGCCGGCATAACGCCCGGACTTGGCCAGCAGTTTGGCGTGCAATGGAATTTCAAAGGCGCCGCCGACTTCGAAGAAGTCGATGTCGGATTCCTGATAACCCTGGGCAACCATCTCGGTCACGAAGCCTTTGCGGCTCTGATCGACGATTTCCTTGTGCCAGCAGGCCTGGATGAACGCAACGCGCTCGCCCTGGTGGTTTTTGCTTTTGCTATCGATTGCGGTGGGTTGCATGTTCTGACTCCTGTTTATGTAAAAAACAGGGCATATGAATCGAATGGGATTTAAGGGTACGCACGCTCGCACGAATGCCCGCGGACGGCCCTTTGGCGCCAATCCCGTTCTCTCTTCATCCGGACTATGACCGTCGGCCCCGGGATCACACCGGGTCTGCTGACCTTGCCGCCAAACACCGCCGAAGCTGGGTCTGTCGCCAAGCGCTCGCGGGCTATGCGCATTGCGCGCAATTACCGCCGGTGGGGAGTTGCACCCCGCCCTGAGAACGTTTTGCCGTCAGATTGTCTGGCGGCGAAGCGTTTTTAACACATATTTCCAGCCTGCGCATCGCTGCTTTCTGATGATTGATATCGAGTTATTCACTGATTTGTGGCGACTTTTCCTGCGCCAAGGGTTGATTATTCGTCGTCATGGCCGCAGTAATTCCCTTCTGAAAGGAATTTCTCCCTGCTTAACGAGGCCAGATTCATGAGTGTTATCGATCTTCGCAGCGACACCGTCACTCAACCAACCGCAGGGATGCTCGACGCGATGGCCAACGCGGCCACCGGTGACGACGTTTATGGCGAGGATCCAACGGTCAACCGTCTGGAGGCCGAACTGGCCAAGCGATTGGGTTTCGCCGCCGCGCTGTTCGTGCCGACGGGCACCATGAGCAACTTGCTGGGCTTGATGGCGCATTGCGAGCGCGGTGACGAATATATCGTCGGCCAGCAGGCGCACACCTACAAATACGAAGGTGGCGGGGCGGCGGTGCTCGGCTCGATCCAGCCGCAGCCGCTGGAAGTGCAGGCCGATGGCTCGCTGGACCTGGATCAGGTGGCCGCCGCGATCAAACCCGACGACTTCCACTTCGCCCGTACACGCCTGCTGGCACTGGAAAACACCATGCAAGGCAAGGTTTTGCCGCTGGAGTATCTGGTGCAGGCGCGCCGCTTCACCCGTGAACATGGGCTGGCCTTGCACCTGGATGGCGCGCGGCTCTATAACGCGGCGGTCAAGTTGGGCGTGGATGCCCGTGAGATCACCCAGCATTTCGATTCGGTTTCGGTTTGCTTGTCCAAAGGCCTGGGCGCGCCGATCGGTTCGGTGTTGTGCGGTTCATTGGAGCTGATCGGCAAAGCGCGTCGCTTGCGCAAGATGGTCGGTGGCGGCATGCGTCAGGCCGGCATTTTGGCCGCAGCAGGGCTTTACGCCCTGGACCACAATGTTCAGCGTCTGGCCGATGACCATGCAAACGCACAGTTCCTGGCCGACGGCTTGCGCGCGGCGGGCTACGACGTCGAACCGGTGCAGACCAACATGGTTTACGTGCAGATGGGCGATAAGGCCGAGGCGATCAAGGCGTTCGCTGCCGAACGCGGGATCAAATTGAGCGCGGCGGGACGTCTGCGAATGGTCACGCACCTTGACGTCAGTCGTGCGCAAATCGAGCAAGTCGTCGCGACATTCGTCGACTTTTCCCGTAACTGATCGCGTTAGCGCTCCAATTGACCGTTTCTATCGTATAAACACGCTGTACCCCGCGCGCAGGGCCGATATAATGCGGCCCTTTGCCGTCGCTTCGTCTGTTGACGTTTCGCACAGGCCTTTGGCCGCAGCCTCCGTGGAAGAACCTAATGAAAAGCGCAGAAATCCGTGAAGCCTTCCTTCGCTTCTTCGAAGAGCAAGGCCACACCCGTGTAGCCTCCAGCTCTTTGATTCCGGGCAACGACCCAACCCTGCTGTTCACTAACGCGGGGATGAACCAGTTCAAGGACTGCTTCCTGGGCCAGGAAAAACGTGCGTACACCCGTGCGACCAGCAGCCAGAAGTGCGTGCGCGCCGGTGGCAAGAACAGTGACCTGGAAAACGTCGGCTACACCGCTCGTCACCACACATTCTTCGAAATGCTGGGTAACTTCAGCTTCGGTGACTATTTCAAGCACGACGCGATCACCTACGCCTGGACCTTCCTGACCGGTGTCCTGAAACTGCCCAAGGAAAAACTCTGGGTAACGGTCTATGCCTCTGACGACGAGGCCTATGACATCTGGACCCAGCAGATTGGCGTACCGGCCGAGCGCATGATCCGCATCGGCGACAACAAAGGCGCACCGTACGCCTCCGACAACTTCTGGACCATGGGCGATACCGGCCCGTGCGGTCCTTGCACCGAGATTTTCTACGATCACGGCGACCACATCTGGGGCGGCCCACCGGGTTCGCCGGAAGAAGACGGCGACCGTTACATCGAGATCTGGAACAACGTGTTCATGCAGTTCAACCGCACCGCCGATGGCGTGTTGCATCCGTTGCCTGCGCCGTCGGTGGATACCGGCATGGGCCTGGAACGGATCAGTGCGGTGATGCAGCACGTCAATTCCAACTATGAAATCGACCTGTTCAAGAACTTGCTGAGCGCATCGGCCGAGGCGATTGGCTGCACCAATGGCGATCAGTCGTCGCTCAAAGTCGTCTCCGACCATATCCGTTCGTGCGGCTTCCTGATTGCCGACGGCGTGCTGCCGTCCAACGAAGGTCGCGGTTATGTACTGCGCCGGATCATTCGTCGTGCGTGCCGTCACGGTAACAAGCTGGGCGCCACCGGCAGCTTCTTCTACAAGATCGTCGCGGCGCTGGTTGCCGAGATGGGTGAAGCGTTTCCGGAGCTCAAGCAGCAACAGTCCAACATTGAGCGCGTACTCAAGGCCGAAGAAGAGCAGTTCTCCAAGACCCTGGAACACGGCCTGAAAATTCTCGAGCAGGATCTGCTGGAACTCAAAGGCACCGTGGTGCCCGGCGACGTAGTGTTCAAGCTGTACGACACCTACGGTTTCCCGATGGACCTGACCGCTGACATCGCTCGCGAACGCAACCTGACGGTCGACGAAGTCGGTTTTGAACGCGAAATGGAAGCTCAGCGCGTTCGGGCGCGCTCGGCCAGTTCGTTCGGTCTGGACTACAACACGTTGGTCAAGGTTGACGTGGCGACCGAGTTCACCGGCTACAAGGCCACCAGCGGTTCGGCCAAAGTTGTGGCTATCTACAAAGATGGCCAGTCGGTCGACGTCTTGAGTGAAGGCCAAGAGGGCGTGATTGTTCTCAATCAGACGCCGTTCTACGCAGAATCCGGTGGCCAGATTGGCGATTGCGGTTATCTGCAAGCCGGCAGCAGCCGTTTTGACGTGCGCGACACGACCAAAACCGGCGGCGCGTTCCTGCATCACGGTGTGTTGGTGTCGGGCAGCCTGATGATTGGCGCGCCGGTAGAGACGCATGTGGACGCTGAAGTGCGCCATGCCACTTCGCTGAACCACTCGGCGACCCACTTGTTGCACGCCGCATTGCGCCAGGTGCTGGGTGAGCATGTTCAGCAGAAAGGCTCGCTGGTCGACAGTCAGCGTCTGCGTTTCGACTTCAGCCATTTCGAAGCCATCAAGCCTGAGCAACTGAAGGCGCTGGAAGACATCGTCAACGCCGAGATCCGCAAAAACTCCGCCGTTGAAACCGAAGAAACCGACATCGAAACCGCCAAGAAAAAAGGCGCCATGGCGCTGTTTGGCGAGAAGTACGGCGACAACGTGCGCGTACTGAGCATGGGCGGCGATTTTTCTGTTGAGCTGTGCGGTGGCATTCACGCCAATCGTACCGGCGACATTGGCCTGCTGAAAATCATCAGCGAAGGTGGTGTGGCTTCCGGCGTTCGTCGCATCGAAGCTGTCACCGGTGCCGCAGCGTTGGCTTACTTGAACGCAGCTGAAGAACAACTCAAGGAAGCGGCCAGCCTGGTCAAGGGCAGCCGCGACAACCTGATCGACAAGCTGTCGGCTGTGCTGGAGCGCAACCGTCTGCTGGAGAAGCAACTCGAGCAGTTGCAGGCCAAGGCTGCCAGCGCAGCGGGTGACGATCTGTCGGCCTCCGCGCTGGATGTCAAAGGCGTGAAAGTGTTGGCCGTGCGTCTGGACGGCCAGGACGGCAAAGCGCTGCTGGCGCTGGTCGATCAACTGAAAAACAAACTCGGCCGCGCAGTGATCCTGCTCGGCGGTGTCCATGAGGAAAAGGTCGTTTTGGTTGCAGGCGTAACCAAAGACCTGACTGGCCAACTCAAAGCCGGTGATTTGATGAAGCAAGCCGCTGCGGCAGTGGGCGGGAAGGGCGGCGGTCGTCCAGACATGGCGCAAGGCGGTGGTACTGACGCTGGCGCACTGGATGCCGCATTGGCGCTGACCGTTCCGTTTGTAGAGCAGGGTCTATAAGGCAGTGTGTCGGGCCCGCCGTCCAGTGGCGGGCCGACGCACTGTTTGAGTGATTATTTGGGCGCCCTTCATGGGCAGAGGCGGCTTTGAAATGGCTTTGATCGTACAGAAATTTGGAGGCACCTCAGTCGGCACTGTCGAGAGAATCGAGCAGGTCGCCGACAAGGTTAAGAAATTCCGCGATGCCGGCGATGACCTGGTGGTTGTGCTGTCTGCAATGAGCGGCGAAACCAACCGTCTGATCGATCTGGCCAAGCAAATCAGTGGCGACGAGCAACCCGTTCCACGTGAACTGGACGTGATTGTTTCCACTGGTGAGCAGGTGACGATTGCATTGCTGGCCATGGCGCTGATCAAGCGCGGCGTGCCGGCAGTGTCGTATACCGGTAATCAGGTGCGAATCCTGACGGACAGCGCGCACAACAAAGCGCGTATCTTGCAGATTGATGATCAAAAGATTCGTGGTGATCTGAAGGCGGGTCGCGTGGTGGTTGTCGCCGGTTTCCAGGGCGTCGACGAGCACGGCAAAAAACGCGATGGACGCCGGCGTGCTGCCGAACGCCCTGCGCGTATTGCGCGTCGACCGGCCGAACGTGCACGTTGCGCTCTACAACCAGAGCTCC
>NZ_JBNNWE010000169.1:0-5734 GCF_050280905.1 Pseudomonas sp. NPDC086278 | reverse complement strand
CGACTGCCCGCACCGGCGCTGCAACCAATGCTGGCAACGGCGCGCAGGCAATCGGCCCGGACAGGCAGAAATCCTGCGGCTGGATCAAACCACCCATGCGCGCCCTGCTGTTGCAGGCCAGCGGTCTGCTGTTCGCCGGGCTGGCCTGCGCCGCCCCGCAACATGCCGTGACCCTTTACAACGAGCCGCCGAAATACCCGGCCGACTTCAAGTATTTCGATTACGTGAACCCGGACGCGCCCAAGGGCGGGATCTTCCGTCAGGCGGGTTTTGGCGGCTTCGACAGCCTCAACCCGTTCATCAGCAAAGGCGTGCCTGCCGATGACATCGGCATCATCTACGACACCCTGGCCAAGCAGGGGCTGGACGAGCCGTTCACCGAATACGGCTTGATCGCCGGCAAGATCGAGAAAGCCCCGGACAACAGCTGGGTGCGTTTCTACCTGCGGCCCGAGGCGCGTTTTCACGATGGCCACCCGGTGCGCGCCGAAGACGTGGTGTTCAGCTTCCAGATGCTGACCAAGGACGGCGCCCCGCTTTATCGCGGTTACTACAACGATGTCGAGGAAGCGGTCGCCGAAGACCCGCTCACCGTGCTGTTCAAATTCAAGCACAGCAACAACCGCGAATTGCCGCTGATCCTCGGGCAGTTGCCGGTGTTGCCGAAACACTGGTGGGCCAACCGCGACTTCAACAAGGGCAACCTGGAAATCCCCTTGGGCAGCGGGCCCTACAAGGTCACCGAAGTGAAGGCCGGACGCTCGATCCGCTATGAGCGGGTCAAGGATTACTGGGGCAAGGACCTGCCGGTCAACCGGGGTTTCTACAACTTCGATGTGATGACCACCGACTATTACCGCGACAACACCGTGGCGCTGGAAGCGCTGAAGGCCGGCCAGTTCGATTTCTGGCTGGAGATGACCGCGAAGAACTGGGCCAACGCCTACAACATCCCGGCCGTCACCGAAGGCCGGCTGATCAAGGAGCAGATCACCAACGGCAACCCGACCGGCATGCAGGGTTTCGTGTTCAACCTGCGGCGCCCGGTGTTCCAGGACGTGCGCGTGCGCCAGGCGCTGACGCTGCTGCTGGATTTTGAGTGGACCAACAAACAACTGTTCAACGGCGCCTACATACGCACCCGCAGCTATTTCGAAAACTCGGAAATGGCCGCCACCGGTCTGCCCGACGCCGACCAACTGGCGATCCTCGATCCGTTTCGCGGCAAGATTCCCGAGCAGGTGTTCAGCGAAGCGTTCGAGAACCCGGTGACCGACGCCAGCGGCATGATCCGCACCCAGCAGCGCAAGGCCTATCAACTGCTGCAAGAGGCCGGCTGGCGGATTGTCGACGACAAAATGGTCGACGCCACCGGCAAACCGGTGTCCATCGAATTCCTGCTGGCGCAAACCGAGTTCGAGCGCGTGTTGCTGCCGTTCAAGCGCAACCTCAGTGACCTCGGCATCGATCTGGTGATCCGGCGGGTCGACGTCTCGCAGTACATCAACCGCGTGCGCTCGCGGGACTTCGACATGATCGTCGGCAGCTTCCCGCAGTCGAACTCGCCGGGCAACGAACAGCGTGAGTTCTGGATGTCGGCCGCCGCCGACAAACCCGGTAGCCGCAATTCCATGGGGCTCAAGGACCCGAGCGTCGACCATCTGGTGGAGCAACTGATCAACGCCGATTCACGCAAGAGCCTGGTGGCCAACGCACGGGCACTGGACCGCGTGCTGCAATGGGGCTATTACGTGATCCCCAACTGGCACATCAAAACCTGGCGCGTGGCGTACTGGAACCACATCGGGCATCCGAAAATCTCGCCGTTGTACGACATCGGCACCAACACCTGGTGGGTCAAGCCTGACGCGAAACCTGCGATAGAAGTCGAAACCAAACTGCAACTCGACCCTGCGGGCATGGAGTAATCAGATGCTGGCGTATATTTTTCGGCGACTGCTGCTGATCATCCCGACCTTGTTCGGCATTCTGCTGATCAACTTCGTGATCATCCAGGCCGCACCCGGCGGGCCTGTGGAGCAAATGATCGCCAAGCTCGAAGGTTTTGAAGGCGCGACCAGCCGGATTGCCGGCGGTGGCGCCGAAGTCTCGGTGGCCGGCTCCGCCTATCGCGGCGCTCAGGGCCTGGACCCGGCGTTGGTGAAAGAAATCGAGCACATGTACGGCTTTGACAAATCGGCGCCGGAACGGCTGTGGATCATGGTCAAGAACTACGCCACGCTGGATTTCGGCGACAGTTTCTTTCGCGACGCCAAGGTCATCGACCTGATCAAGGAAAAGATGCCGGTGTCGATCTCGCTCGGGCTGTGGAGCACGTTGATCATGTACCTGGTGTCGATTCCGCTGGGAATCGCCAAGGCCACGCGACACGGCAGCCATTTCGACGTCTGGACCAGTTCGCTGATCATCGTCGGCTACGCGATCCCGGCGTTCCTGTTTGCGATCCTGCTGATCGTGCTGTTCGCCGGCGGCAGCTATTTCGACTGGTTCCCGCTGCGGGGACTGACCTCGAACAACTTTGACGAGTTGAGCATGGGCGGCAAGGTTCTCGATTATTTCTGGCACCTGGCCCTGCCGGTGACGGCCCTGGTGATCGGCAATTTCGCGACCATGACCCTGCTGACCAAAAACAGCTTCCTCGACGAAATCAACAAACAGTACGTGGTCACCGCCAAGGCCAAAGGCCTGACCAACCACCGCGTGCTCTATGGCCATGTGTTCCGCAACGCGATGCTGCTGGTGATCGCGGGATTCCCGTCGGCGTTTATCGGGATTTTCTTCACCGGCTCGTTGCTGGTGGAAGTGATCTTCTCCCTCGACGGCCTCGGCCTGATGAGCTTCGAAGCGGCGATCAACCGCGATTACCCGGTGGTGTTCGGCACGCTGTTCATCTTCACCTTGCTCGGTCTGGTGGTGAAACTGATCGGCGACCTGACCTACACCTTTGTCGATCCGCGCATCGACTTCGAAAGCCGGGAGCATTGAGATGAACCTGTCCCCGCTCAATCGCCGACGATTCGAACTGTTCAAGGCTAACAAACGTGGCTGGTGGTCGCTGTGGCTGTTTCTGCTGCTGTTCGGCCTGAGCCTTGGCGCCGAGCTGATCGCCAATGACAAACCGCTGGTGGTGCATTACGACAACAGCTGGTACTTCCCGGCCATCAAGCGTTACCCGGAAACCACGTTCGGCGGCGAGTTCCCGCTGGAAGCCAACTACAAGAGCCCGTATATCCGCGAATTGCTCAAGGCCAAAGACGCGTGGGTGTTATGGGCGCCAATTCCCTACAGCTACCAGAGCATCAACTACGACCTGAAAGTCCCGGCGCCGGCACCGCCCTCGGCCGACAACCTGCTCGGCACTGACGATCAGGGCCGAGATGTACTGGCGCGGGTGATTTACGGCTTCCGGATTTCCGTGCTGTTTGCCCTGACGCTGACCGTTCTCAGCTCGATCATCGGTGTGATCGCCGGGGCCTTGCAGGGGTTTTACGGCGGCTGGGTCGACTTGGCCGGCCAGCGTTTTCTGGAGATCTGGTCCGGGTTGCCGGTGTTGTATTTGCTGATCATTCTGGCCAGTTTCGTCCAGCCCAACTTCTGGTGGCTGCTGGGGATCATGCTGCTGTTTTCCTGGATGAGCCTGGTGGACGTGGTCCGCGCCGAGTTCCTGCGCGGGCGCAACCTCGAATACGTGCGCGCGGCCCGGGCGCTGGGGATGCAGAATGGCGCGATCATGTTCCGCCACATCCTGCCCAACGCCATGGTCTCGACCATGACGTTCATGCCGTTCATTCTGACCGGCGCCATTGGCACCTTGACCGCACTGGATTTCCTTGGCTTTGGCCTGCCGGCAGGCAGCCCGTCGCTCGGTGAACTGGTGGCGCAAGGCAAATCCAACCTGCAAGCGCCGTGGCTCGGCATGAGCGCGTTTGCGGTGCTGGCCTTGATGTTGAGTTTGCTGGTGTTTATCGGCGAGTCCGCTCGCGATGCCTTCGACCCGAGGAAGTGAAATGAATCAGGACAATCTGATCGAAGTGCGCGACCTCGCCGTCGAATTTGTCGTTGGCGAGCGCTGCCAGCGGGTGGTCGAAGGCGTGAGCTTCGACATCAAGCGCGGCGAAACCCTGGCGCTGGTCGGCGAAAGTGGCTCCGGCAAATCGGTGACCGCCCACTCGATCCTGCGGCTGCTGCCCTACCCGCTCGCGCGGCACCCGTCCGGCACCATCGAGTATTCCGGGCAAGACCTGCTGAGCCTGAAAGAAAAAACCATCCGCCACATTCGCGGCAACCGCATCGCGATGATTTTTCAGGAGCCGATGACCTCGCTCAATCCTCTGCATTCAATCGAAAAGCAGATCAACGAGGTGCTGGGCATCCACAAAGGCCTGACCGGCAAGGTTGCGACCCGACGCACCCTGGAATTGCTGGAAATGGTCGGCATCCCGGAGCCGCACAAGCGCCTCAAGGCGCTGCCCCACGAATTGTCCGGCGGTCAGCGTCAGCGGGTGATGATCGCCATGGCGCTGGCCAATGAGCCGGAATTGCTGATCGCTGACGAGCCGACCACCGCTTTGGACGTGACCGTTCAGCTGAAAATCCTCGAATTGCTCAAGGAATTGCAGGCTCGATTGGGCATGGCGCTGCTACTGATCAGTCACGATTTGAACCTGGTGCGAAGAATTGCGCATCGCGTATGTGTCATGCAGCGCGGTTGCATCGTCGAACAGGCATCGTGCGAAGAGCTGTTCCGCGCGCCGCAGCATCCGTACACTCGGGAACTGCTGGCAGCGGAGCCCAGCGGCAAGCCTGCGACCAATGTCATCGGGCCGCCGCTGCTGGAAGTCGAGGACCTGAAAGTGTGGTTCCCGATCAAGAAAGGCCTGCTGAAAAAGACCGTTGACCACATCAAAGCGGTCGACGGCATCAATTTCAGCCTGCCTCAGGGTCAGACGTTGGGGATTGTGGGCGAAAGCGGTTCCGGCAAGTCGACGCTCGGTTTAGCGATTTTGCGGCTGATCGGCAGCCAAGGCGCGATCCGTTTTGAAGGCAAGCAGCTAGACTGCCTGACGCAGAACGAAGTTCGGCCACTGCGCCGCGAAATGCAGGTGGTGTTTCAGGACCCCTTCGGCAGCCTGAGCCCGCGAATGTGCGTGAGCCAGATCGTCGGCGAAGGCCTGCGGATCCACAAGATCGGCACCGAGGCGGAACAGGAACAAGCGATTATTGCGGCATTGAAGGAGGTAGGCCTGGACCCGGAAACCCGGAACCGCTACCCCCACGAATTTTCCGGCGGGCAGCGGCAGAGAATCGCCATTGCCCGGGCATTAGTGCTAAAACCGGCGTTGATTCTGCTGGACGAGCCGACATCGGCCCTCGACCGGACAGTCCAGCGCCAAGTGGTGGAGCTGCTGCGTTCACTGCAAACCAAGTACAACCTGACGTATCTGTTTATCAGCCATGACCTGGCTGTCGTCAAAGCGCTGAGCCACCAGCTGATGGTGGTCAAGCATGGCCAAGTGGTCGAACAGGGAGACGCGCAAAGTATCTTTGCCGCTCCTCAACATCCGTATACACAGCAGTTGCTGGAAGCCGCTTTCCTGGCACCAGCCACTGCGCAATAACCAGTTGCGCGGTCAGGCGTCGGTCTGACTTGGGCGACCTCGACCCGATAGCCCAAGTGACTGCCAACGCGCCGCAACCTCGGCGCATTGGCGTA
>NZ_JBNNWE010000168.1:0-5758 GCF_050280905.1 Pseudomonas sp. NPDC086278 | reverse complement strand
CCAACCTGTTTGCGCGATGCTTCGGGGTTGCCTTGATTGCGCTCGGAATCGCTTGTTGGCCACCAATGCCGATCTTGATACGACCTTCCGTGCCGGCGACCTGTTCATCGGCAAGGAGGAGGCGAGCCTACGCGAAATTCACGAAGCGTTGCAGCAGACATATTGCCGCACCATCGGCGCTGAATTCACGCACATCACCGACTCCGAGCAGCGCCACTGGTTCCAGCAGCGTCTGGAAAGCGTGCGCGGCCGTCCGACCTACTCCGCCGACATCAAGAGCCACTTGCTTGAGCGCGTCACTGCCGGCGAAGGCCTGGAAAAGTACCTGGGCACCAAGTACCCGGGCACCAAGCGCTTCGGTCTGGAAGGCGGCGAGAGCCTGATTCCGATGCTCGACGAGTTGATCCAGCGTTCCGGCTCTTACGGCACCAAGGAAATCGTGATCGGCATGGCCCACCGTGGCCGTCTGAACGTGCTGGTCAACACCTTCGGCAAGAACCCGCGCGAGCTGTTCGACGAATTCGAAGGCAAGAAGAAGGTCGAGCTGGGTTCCGGTGACGTCAAGTACCACCAGGGCTTCTCGTCCAACGTGATGACCACCGGCGGTGAAGTTCACCTGGCCATGGCGTTCAACCCGTCCCACCTGGAAATCGTGTCTCCAGTGGTCGAGGGTTCGGTTCGCGCGCGCCAGGATCGTCGTAACGACCCTACCGGTGAGAAGGTTCTGCCGATCTCCATCCACGGTGACGCGGCATTCGCCGGCCAGGGCGTGGTGATGGAAACCTTCCAGATGTCGCAGACCCGCGGTTTCAAGACCGGCGGCACCGTGCACATCGTGATCAACAACCAGGTCGGTTTCACCATCAGCAACCCGCTGGACTCGCGTTCCACCGAGTACGCGACCGACGTTGCGAAGATGATCCAGGCGCCGATCCTCCATGTGAATGGCGATGATCCGGAAGCCGTATTGTTCGTGACCCAGCTGGCCATCGATTACCGCATGCAGTTCAAGCGTGACGTGGTGATCGACCTGGTCTGCTACCGTCGTCGCGGCCACAACGAGGCCGACGAGCCAAGCGGCACCCAGCCACTGATGTATCAGCAGATCACCAAACAGCGCACCACCCGTGAGCTGTACGCCGATCGTCTGACCCAGGGCGGCGTGCTGGATGCAGAGCGTGTTCAGGCGAAAGTCGATGAATACCGCAATGCGCTGGACAACGGCCTGCATGTTGTAAAAAGCCTGGTCAAAGAGCCGAACAAAGAGTTGTTCGTGGACTGGCGTCCGTATCTGGGCCACGCCTGGACGGCGCGTCACGACACCCGTTTTGATCTGAAAACCCTGCAGGAACTGTCCGCCAAGCTGCTGGAAATTCCAGAAGGCTTCGTGGTTCAGCGCCAGGTTTCGAAGATCTACGAAGACCGTCAGAAGATGCAAGCCGGCGGCCTGCCGATCAACTGGGGTTACGCCGAAACCATGGCGTACGCGACCCTCGCGTTCGAAGGTCACCCGATTCGCATGACAGGCCAGGACATCGGTCGCGGTACGTTCTCGCACCGTCACGCGGTGTTGCACAACCAGAAAGACGCGGGCACCTACATCCCGCTGCAGAACCTGTACAAAGGCCAGCCACGTTTCGACCTGTACGATTCGTTCCTGTCCGAAGAAGCCGTGCTGGCGTTCGAATACGGTTACTCGACCACCACGCCTGAGGCGCTGGTGATCTGGGAAGCCCAGTTCGGCGACTTCGCCAACGGTGCCCAGGTGGTTATCGACCAGTTCATCACCAGTGGCGAGCACAAGTGGGGCCGTCTTTGCGGTCTGACCATGCTGCTGCCGCACGGTTATGAAGGTCAGGGCCCGGAGCACTCGTCGGCTCGTCTGGAGCGTTACCTGCAACTGTGCGCCGAGCACAACATTCAGGTAGCCGTACCGACTACGCCGGCTCAGATCTACCATTTGCTGCGTCGTCAGGTGATTCGCCCGCTGCGCAAGCCATTGATCGTTCTGACTCCGAAGTCGCTGTTGCGTCACAAGCTCGCCATATCGACCCTGGAAGATCTGGCCGAAGGTTCGTTCCAGACCGTTATCCCGGAAATCGATGCTCAAGACCCGTCCAAGGTCGAGCGCATGGTTCTGTGTAGCGGCAAGGTCTATTACGACCTGCTGGAAAAACGCCGTGCCGAAGGTCGTGACGACATCGCCGTCGTGCGTATCGAGCAGCTGTACCCATTCCCTGAGGACGACTTGAACGAAGTCCTGGCTCCGTACACCAACCTCAAACATATCGTTTGGTGTCAGGAAGAGCCGATGAACCAGGGTGCCTGGTACTGCAGCCAGCACCACATGCGCCGCATCGTTGGCAATCACAACAAGGCACTCGTTCTCGAGTACGCCGGCCGTGATGCTTCTGCTGCACCTGCTTGTGGTTATGCATCGATGCACGCCGAGCAGCAGGAAAAACTGCTGCAAGACGCCTTTACTGTTTAACGCCTTCGCGCACCTGAAACCGAATTTAAGGACCCACAGATAATGGCTATCGAAATCAAAGCCCCCACTTTCCCGGAATCGGTTGCCGATGGCACCGTTGCCACCTGGCACAAACAACCGGGCGACGCTGTAAAGCGTGACGACCTGATCGTCGACATCGAAACCGACAAGGTTGTGCTGGAAGTGTTGGCGACTGCTGACGGCGTGCTGGGCGCTATCGTCAAGAACGAAGGCGACACCGTTCTGTCCGACGAAGTCCTGGGCTCCATCGAAGCGGGCGGCGCTGCTGCCGCTGCCCCGGCTGCTGCTGCGCCGGCCGCTGCCCAAGCGGCTGCGCCTGCCGCCGAAGGCGAAGACGATCCTGTTGCTGCTCCGGCCGCTCGCAAGCTGGCTGAAGAAAACGGCATCAACATCGCTTCCGTTGCCGGCACTGGCAAAGGCGGTCGTGTGACCAAGGAAGACGTGGTTGCAGCGGTTGCTGCCAAGAAAGCCGCTCCGGCTGCCGCGCCTGCCAAGGCTGCTGCCCCGGCTGCCGCTGCTCCTGTGTTCGCCGCTGGCGACCGCATCGAGAAGCGTGTACCGATGACCCGCGTTCGCGCCACCGTGGCCAAGCGTCTGGTTGAAGCTCAGTCGAACATGGCGATGCTGACCACCTTCAACGAAGTCGACATGACTGAAGTCATGGCCCTGCGTTCGAAGTACAAGGACCTGTTCGAGAAGTCCCACAACGGCGTACGCCTGGGCTTCATGTCGTTCTTCGTCAAGGCTGCTACCGAAGCGCTGAAACGCTTCCCGGCGGTCAACGCGTCGATCGACGGTGCCGACATCGTTTACCACGGCTACGCCGACGTCGGTGTGGCTGTTTCCAGCGACCGCGGCCTGGTTGTACCGGTTCTGCGTAACGCCGAGCTGATGAGCCTGGCTGAAATCGAAGGCGGCATCGCGGCATTCGGCAAGAAAGCCCGTGACGGCAAACTGTCGATGGACGAAATGACCGGCGGCACGTTCACCATCACCAACGGTGGTACCTTCGGTTCGATGATGTCGACCCCGATCGTCAACCCGCCGCAAGCGGCTATCCTGGGCATGCACAACATTCTGCAGCGTCCTATGGCGATCAACGGTCAAGTCGTTATCCGTCCGATGATGTACCTGGCGTTGTCCTACGATCACCGCCTGATCGATGGCAAAGAAGCTGTGACCTTCCTGGTTACCATCAAGAACCTGCTGGAAGACCCGGCTCGTTTGCTGCTGGATATCTGATAGAAGCAGCCGCAGGTTGCATGCTCCAGGCTGCAAGAAATTGCAGCCTGGCTTGTGGCCTGCGGCTTCAAGCTTGTTGCCAAAAGAGGATTTTTTGAATGTCGCAGAAATTTGACGTAGTAGTGATCGGCGCGGGCCCTGGCGGCTACGTAGCTGCCATCAAAGCAGCCCAACTGGGCCTCACGACTGCCTGCATCGAGAAGTACACCGACAAGGAAGGCAAACTGGCCCTCGGCGGTACGTGCCTGAACGTTGGCTGCATTCCATCCAAGGCGCTGCTGGACAGCTCCTGGAAGTACAAGGAAGCCAAAGAAGGCTTCGCTATCCACGGTATCAATCACGCTGGCGTGACCATGGATGTGGCCGCAATGGTTGGCCGTAAAGCCAACATCGTCAAAGGCCTGACCTCTGGCGTCGCCACCCTGTTCAAAGCGAACGGTGTGACCTCCATCGAAGGTCACGGCAAGCTGCTGGCCGGCAAGAAAGTCGAAGTCACCAAGCCTGACGGTTCGGTAGAAATCATCGAAGCCGAAAACGTGATCCTGGCACCAGGCTCGCGTCCGATCGACATTCCACCGGCTCCGGTTGACCAGAACGTGATCGTCGATTCGACTGGCGCGCTGGAATTCCCGTCCGTACCCAAGCGTCTGGGCGTGATCGGCGCTGGTGTTATCGGTCTGGAACTGGGTTCGGTCTGGTCCCGTCTGGGCGCCGAAGTTACCGTTCTCGAAGCGCTGGACACTTTCCTGATGGCCGCTGACGCTGCCGTTTCCAAGGAAGCGCTGAAAACCCTGACCAAACAGGGTCTGGACATCAAGCTGGGCGCTCGCGTCACCGGTTCCAAAGTGAACGGCGACGAAGTCGTTGTGAACTACACCGATGCCAATGGCGAACAGACCATCACGTTCGACAAGCTGATCGTAGCCGTTGGTCGCCGTCCGGTGACCACCGATCTGCTGTCCGCCGATTGCGGCGTGATCGTCGACGAGCGCGGTTTCGTGCACGTAGATGATCACTGCGCTACCACTGTACCGGGCGTTTTCGCCATCGGCGACGTGGTTCGCGGCATGATGCTGGCACACAAGGCCTCGGAAGAGGGCATCATGGTCGTCGAGCGCATCAAGGGCCACAAAGCCCAGATGAACTATGATTTGATCCCTTCGGTTATTTATACTCACCCGGAAATCGCGTGGGTCGGTAAAACCGAGCAGGCCTTGAAAGCCGAAGGCGTTGAAGTTAACGTCGGCACCTTCCCGTTCGCAGCCAGCGGCCGCGCCATGGCAGCGAACGACACCGGCGGTTTTGTAAAAGTCATTGCCGACGCCAAGACCGACCGCGTATTGGGCGTCCACGTGATTGGCCCGAGCGCTGCGGAACTGGTTCAGCAGGGCGCGATCGGTATGGAATTCGGCACCAGCGCTGAAGACCTGGGCATGATGGTTTTCTCCCATCCGACCCTGTCTGAAGCCTTGCACGAAGCCGCTCTGGCAGTGAATGGCGGCGCCATTCACATCGCCAATCGCAAGAAGCGTTAAGACAATAAGAAACCACGGCGGTTTGGCCCGTCGTGAGCCTTGCATGCAAGACTCACCGCGGAAAGTCCGCTGGACGCAGTCTTGCGTAGTTGCACCGGTTGTCCGGAAAGGCTACGCAAGCAGCAGTCACAGGTGGTGCGGCACTTGAACAAGTGCAGCACCGAATGCGCAGTACCTAACGAAGACGGTAATAAGCATGAATCTTCACGAGTATCAGGGTAAGCAGCTGTTCGCTGAATACGGCCTGCCAGTATCCCAGGGTTTCGCCGTAGACACCCCGGAAGCAGCAGCAGAAGCGTGCGACAAAATCGGCGGCACCGAGTGGGTTGTCAAAGCCCAGGTCCACGCGGGTGGTCGCGGTAAAGCGGGCGGCGTAAAGCTGGTTCGTAGCAAAGAAGACGCCAAAGCATTCGCTTCGGCATGGTGTTCCAGTCGCTGGCGCTGTTTCCGCACATGACGGTGGGGGAGA
>NZ_JBNNWE010000167.1:0-5959 GCF_050280905.1 Pseudomonas sp. NPDC086278 | reverse complement strand
CGCGTTCTTCGAGAATCTGTACCAGCGTTTCGCCGACCGTACCGGTGGCGCCGATCACGGCGATATCAAAGGACTGGGTCATGGTGCTATCTCTGCCCTGAAAGCATACGTATCCGAGACCGGCAAAATCGTTCCAAGCCGTATCACCGGTACCAAAGCACGTTATCAGCGTCAGCTGGCCACCGCTATCAAGCGCGCCCGCTTCCTGGCCCTGCTGGCCTACACCGACAGCCACGGCCGCTGAGACCGGGCAGTCGACACGTAGCAAAGGATTGAATGCATGCGTGCCATAGCAGAGTTCATCATGCGCGGCCGTATGCAGGCCACTCTCGTAGTGGCTGGATGCGCAACATTGCCGTTGTTGTATTGGTTGGGTGCTGCCGCTGGATGCTTCGTGCTCCTGCGGCGCGGATTGAAGGACGCCATTGGCGTACTTGCTCTGGGACTGCTGCCGGCATTGATCTGGTGGCTTTATGCCGATGACCCACGGGCACTTCTGGTGCTGCTGGGGTCTTGGAGCCTTGCGTTGGTTTTGCGCGCAAGTGAGTCCTGGAACCGCGTGCTGCTGGTCAGCATAGCGATGGGAGTGGTGTTTGCAGTGGTGCTGGGGACAGTTTTTGCTCCCCAAATCGAGATGCTGGCGCAGGCTTTGATAAAGGTCATGCCGTCGCTACTCGGTGATGTCTACCAGAAGTTGTCGGTAGACGAGCAAGCGCGTTTCGCGTCCCTGATAGCACCGGTCCTGACCGGCCTGATTGCGGCGTTGTTGCAAATCGTCAGTGTGCTGAGCCTGATTGTCGGGCGCTACTGGCAGGCGTTGTTGTACAACCCGGGTGGTTTTGGTCGCGAGTTTCGCGCCATCCGCTTCCCGCTGGGGCTGGCGATGTTACTGCTGGCGTTCATGCTGCTGGGGCCGAATATCGGTCCACAGATGGCCATGTTGACGCCGTTGTGCAGTGTCCCGCTGGTGTTCGCCGGGCTGGCCCTGATTCACGGGCTGGTGGCGCAAAAGCGACTGGCCAGGTTCTGGCTGGTGGGGTTGTACGTCACGCTGTTGCTGTTCATGCAGCTGATCTATCCGTTGCTGGTGGTCTTGGCCATTGTCGACAGCCTGATTGATTTTCGCGGTCGTTCGGCGCCGAAAGACGTCGATAGCGCGAACGGTGAAGGTTAAAAGTTAAGAGGATTTTCACATGCAACTGATCCTTCTGGAAAAAGTCACCAACCTGGGCAACCTGGGTGACAAAGTGAACGTTAAGGCTGGTTACGGTCGTAACTACCTGCTGCCTTACGGCAAAGCTACCGCTGCGACCGCTGCCAACGTGGCTGCGTTCGAAGAGCGTCGCGCTGAGCTGGAAAAAGCCGCAGCAGACCGTAAAACTTCGGCTGAAAGCCGTGCCGCCCAACTGGCTGAGCTGGAAGTGACTATCACTGCCACCGCCGGTGACGAAGGCAAGCTGTTCGGTTCGATCGGTACTCACGACATCGCTGATGCACTGACCGCCTCTGGCGTTGAAGTTGCAAAAAGCGAAGTTCGTCTGCCGAACGGCACTATCCGCAACGTAGGCGAATTCGACGTAGCCGTGCACCTGCACGCCGAAGTTGAAGCCACCGTACGCGTTGTCGTGGTAGCAGCTTAAGCAGCACTTGTCGGCTATGGCACCCTCGGGTGCTTGCCGGTAACATCGGGCACGATCCTGTTTACAGGTCGTGCCCTTTGTCTTTCTGCAGTTCCTGATTTTCATAACTATTCAAGTGGCCATGAACGATATCTCCGCACCCGAGCAATACGATCTGCAAACCGCTTCCCTGAAGGTGCCGCCGCATTCCATCGAGGCCGAACAGGCCGTGCTCGGTGGTTTGATGCTGGACAACAACGCCTGGGAACGCGTGCTCGATCAAGTGTCGGATGGTGATTTCTATCGGCATGACCACCGTTTGATCTTCCGCGCGATTGCCAAGCTCGCCGATCAGAACTCCCCGATCGACGTCGTGACCCTTGCCGAGCAATTGGACAAGGAAGGTCAGACCTCGCAAGTCGGCGGTCTTGGTTATCTGGGCGAACTGGCGAAAAACACGCCATCCGTCGCCAACATCAAGGCTTATGCGCAGATCGTTCGTGCGCGGGCGACCTTGCGCCAACTGATCGGCATCGCTTCGGAGATTGCCGACAGCGCTTTCAACCCGGAAGGTCGCACCGCTGAAGAGATTCTCGACGAAGCCGAGCGGCAGATTTTCCAGATTGCCGAGGCCCGGCCAAAAACCGGCGGCCCGGTGAGCGTGAACGACCTGCTGACCAAAGCCATCGACCGTATCGACACCTTGTTCAACACCGACAACGCCATCACCGGCCTGTCGACCGGTTACACCGACCTCGACGAGATGACCAGCGGCCTGCAACCGTCCGACCTGATCATCGTCGCCGGCCGTCCGTCCATGGGTAAAACCACCTTTGCGATGAACCTGGTGGAAAACGCCGTGTTGCGCAGCGACAAGTGCGTGCTGGTCTACTCGCTGGAGATGCCAGGCGAATCGCTGATCATGCGTATGTTGTCGTCCCTGGGCCGCATCGACCAGACCAAGGTCCGTGCCGGTCGCCTCGACGACGATGATTGGCCGCGCCTGACCTCGGCGGTCAACCTGCTCAACGACCGCAAGCTGTTCATCGACGATACGGCCGGTATCAGCCCGTCGGAAATGCGCGCGCGGACCCGGCGTCTGGTGCGTGAGCACGGCGACGTGGCCCTGATCATGATCGACTACCTGCAATTGATGCAGATCCCGGGTTCAGGCGGTGATAACCGCACCAACGAGATTTCCGAGATTTCGCGATCCTTGAAGGCCCTGGCCAAGGAATTCAACTGCCCGGTGGTGGCGCTGTCCCAGCTCAACCGCTCCCTGGAGCAACGACCGAACAAACGCCCGATCAACTCCGACCTCCGGGAATCCGGAGCGATCGAGCAGGATGCTGACGTGATCATGTTCGTGTACCGGGACGAGGTGTATCACCCGGAAACCGAGCACAAGGGCATCGCTGAAATCATCATCGGTAAACAGCGGAACGGCCCGATCGGTACGTCGCGACTGGCGTTCATCGGCAAGTACACCCGCTTCGAAAACCTCGCGCCGGGCAGCTACAACTTCGACGACGAGTAACCTGTGGCTGTAGCTGTAGCTGTAGCTGTAGCTGTAGCTGTGGTTGTGGTTGGGGTTGTGGCGAGGGGGCTTGCCCCCGTTGGGCTGAGTAGCAGCCCCCCAAAAAAACCTGCCGCCGCATTTCTCCAGGTGGATCGCATTCGCTGATTGGCGACTGCTTCGCAGCCGAACGGGGGCAAGCCCCCTCGCCACAAGGGTTATGCCCTGCCTCGGGGCCTCCGAACAAACAGCGCCGACATTTCCGACCATAGCCGTCGGAATTGGTTATTTTTTGTGCTATATTCCGCGCCCGCGATTTTTCATCTCAACACCGGTCATCGTCATGCAAACAGCCAAGCCGTTATTTGACTATCCCAAGTACTGGGCCGAATGTTTCGGTCCGGCGCCATTCCTGCCGATGAGCAGGGAGGAGATGGATCAGCTTGGCTGGGATTCCTGCGACATCATCATCGTCACCGGCGATGCGTATGTTGACCATCCGTCGTTCGGCATGGCGATCATCGGCCGGTTGCTGGAGTCGCAAGGCTTCCGCGTCGGGATCATTGCCCAGCCCAACTGGCAGTCCAAAGACGACTTCATGAAGCTCGGCGAGCCGAACCTGTTCTTCGGCGTCGCGGCCGGCAACATGGACTCGATGATCAACCGCTACACCGCCGACAAGAAAATCCGCTCTGACGACGCCTACACCCCTGGCGGCATGGCGGGCAAACGTCCGGACCGCGCCAGCCTGGTTTACAGCCAGCGCTGCAAGGAAGCGTACAAGAACGTGCCGATCGTGCTCGGTGGCATCGAAGCGTCCCTGCGCCGCATCGCCCACTACGATTACTGGCAGGACCGGGTACGCAACTCGATCCTGATCGACGCCTGCGCCGACATTCTGCTGTACGGCAACGCCGAGCGAGCAATTGTCGAAGTCGCCCAGCGTCTGTCCTACGGCCACAAGATCGAAGACATCACCGACGTGCGCGGCACCGCGTTCATTCGTCGCGATACGCCCAAAGACTGGTACGAAGTCGACTCCACGCGTATCGACCGTCCGGGCAAGGTCGACAAGATCATCAACCCGTACGTGAACACCCAGGACACCCAGGCCTGCGCCATCGAGCAGGAAAAGGGTCCGGTCGAAGACCCGAGCGAAGCCAAGGTCGTGCAGATTCTGGCCAGCCCGAAGATGACTCGCGATAAAACCGTGATTCGCCTGCCGTCGGTAGAAAAAGTTCGCGCCGACGCCGTGCTGTATGCCCACGCCAACCGCGTGCTTCACCTCGAAACCAACCCGGGCAACGCCCGTGCGCTGGTACAGAAGCACGGCGAAGTCGACGTCTGGTTCAACCCGCCGCCGATTCCGATGACCACCGAAGAAATGGACTACGTGTTCGGCATGCCTTACGCACGGGTTCCGCACCCGGCCTACGGCAAGGAAAAGATCCCGGCCTACGACATGATCCGTTTCTCGGTGAACATCATGCGTGGCTGCTTCGGCGGCTGCACCTTCTGCTCGATCACCGAGCACGAAGGCCGGATCATCCAGAACCGATCCGAAGAATCGATCATTCGTGAAATCGAAGAGATCCGCGACAAGGTGCCAGGCTTCACCGGCGTTATTTCCGACCTCGGTGGCCCAACCGCGAACATGTACCGCATCGCTTGCAAGAGCCCGGAAATCGAGTCCGCGTGCCGCAAGCCATCGTGCGTGTTCCCCGGCATTTGCCCGAATTTGAACACCGATCACTCAGCGTTGATCCAGCTGTACCGCAGCGCTCGTGCCTTGCCTGGTGTGAAGAAAATCCTGATTGCCTCCGGCCTGCGTTACGACCTCGCGGTCGAGTCGCCGGAATACGTCAAGGAACTGGTGACTCACCACGTCGGTGGCTACCTGAAGATCGCCCCGGAACATACCGAGGAAGGTCCGCTCAACCAGATGATGAAGCCGGGCATTGGCAGCTATGACAAGTTCAAGCGCATGTTCGAGAAGTACACCAAGGAAGCCGGGAAAGAGCAGTACCTGATTCCGTACTTCATCGCGGCTCACCCGGGCACCACCGACGAAGACATGATGAACCTGGCCCTGTGGCTAAAGGGCAATGGCTTCCGCGCCGACCAGGTGCAGGCGTTCTACCCGTCGCCGATGGCCACCGCCACCGCGATGTACCACTCGGGCAAGAACCCGCTGCGCAAGGTCACTTACAAAAGTGACGCGGTGACCATCGTCAAGAGCGAAGAGCAGCGTCGTCTGCACAAGGCGTTCTTGCGTTATCACGACCCGAAAGGCTGGCCGATGCTGCGTGAAGCGTTGACCCGCATGGGTCGCGCCGACCTGATCGGGCCGGGCAAGGACCAACTGATCCCGCTGCATCAGCCAGCGACCGACAGTTACCAAAGCGCTCGTCGCAAGAACTCGACGCCGGCCGGCAGCCATAAAGTGGCCGGCGAGAAGACCACCAAAATCCTCACCCAGCACACCGGCCTGCCGCCGCGTGCCAGTGATGGCGGTAACCCGTGGGACAAGCGTGAACAGGCCAAGGCAGCGGCGTTCGCCCGTAACCAGCAGGCGGCCAAGGAGCGCAAGGACGCGGCCAAAGGCAAAGGCCCGAAACCTGCGCGCAAACCGGTCGTACCGCGCTAAGCCTCGCATGAGCCAAACAAAACGCCAACCTTCGGGTTGGCGTTTTTTTTTGCCCCGCAGATCGTTCCAGATGTTGTCGTGAGGCGGCTGGCCTCTTCGCGAGCAAGCCCGCTTGTGTCTTGGGCAGGGGATAAACTTTGGGGTGAGAGGGGTGGATGGCAAGCTATGAGTCCGCGG
>NZ_JBNNWE010000166.1:0-6148 GCF_050280905.1 Pseudomonas sp. NPDC086278 | reverse complement strand
CTCGCGCGCCGATCTGGGCCGAAAGCGTCGACTACGGCCATGGCACCGGGCACGGCGTCGGTTATTTCCTCAACGTCCACGAAGGCCCGCAGGTCATCGCCTATCAAGCCGTCGCCGCACCGCAAACCGCGATGCAGCCGGGCATGATTACCTCCATTGAACCGGGGACTTATCGTCCGGGCCGTTGGGGCGTGCGGATCGAGAACCTGGTGCTGAATCGCGAGGCCGGCAAAAGCGAATTCGGCGAATTCCTCAAATTCGAAACCCTGACTCTGTGCCCAATCGACACCCGCTGCCTCGACGCTTCGCTACTGACTCAGGACGAGAAACAGTGGTTCAACGCCTATCACGCCGAAGTGCGTGAGCGCTTGAGCCCGTTGCTCGACGGCGCGGCCCTTGAGTGGTTGAACACCCGAACCGCCGCTATCTGAGCGGCTTGAGTTCAGGCGCGGCGTCCAGCGCCTGGCTCATGTAGTCGATAAAGGCTTTGACCCTGGCGGATTGGCGACGATTCGCCGGGGACACAGCATGGATTGGCAGCGACTGTGCGGTGTACTCCCGTAAAATCGCGGTCACTCGACCCGCCTTCAAGTCTTCGCTGAACAGCCATATCGGCGACAGCGCAATGCCCAACCCGCCCAACACCATCTCGCGGATCGCTTCAGAGTTGTTGCTTTGCGCATTGCCCTTGATGCGCACTTCGTGACGTTGCACGTCCTTCTGGTAAACCCACAGGTTTTGGCTGTTCAGCAGGTTGAATTGCAGGCAATTGTGCGCGCCCAGTTCGAGCGGCGTGCGAGGCTGGCCGTGTTGATTGAGGTAGGCGGGGGCGGCGATTGTCACTCGGTGGGTGGTGCCGACGTGGCGGGCGATCAGGCCGCTGTCGTGCAAATCACCGATCCTGAAGGTGACGTCCAGGCCTTCGGTCACCAGGTCTTGATGCTGGTCGCTGAGCTGCAAATCGATGTGCACCTGTGGATACAGTTTCAGGAAGCCGGGCAGTCGCGAAGCAATTTGCAGCCGCCCGAAGCTGACGGACGAACCGACTCGCAGGTTGCCGGCAACGGTTTCGCGTCCAGATTGAAAGCTGTGTTCAGCGGCATCCACCGCGGCAAGGATCTGTCGGCATTCGTTGTAGTAGCGCAGACCTTCATCCGTCAGTGACAGTTGGCGCGTGCTGCGGGCGATCAGTTTGCCGCCGAGTTTCGTTTCCAGCGCCCTCAAGACTTTGCTGATGGTTGGCTGACTGGTCTGCATCTCGCGCGCGACGGCGGAAAAACTGCCGCGCTCGACCACACGGACGAAAATGGCCATTGCATTGAGTTTGTCCACGCCGATCTCTCATTGATGCCAAATAGGCATGGTAACTATAGCTATATAGCGTCTTATCGGCATGGGTGAAGCGGAGGAAGATTTGTCTCACAGCCACCTCTGACGGGAATTTGCGAAATGACTGACTCACTTGAAATGCGCGCTCTGATGGTCGACTCGGCAAACGGGCCGCTACGGTTGGCCATTCTCCAGCGACCCGTGCCTGCGCCTGGGCAGGTGTTGGTGAGGATCAGCGCCAGCGGGTTGAATCCGCTGGATGGAAAGATTCGCTCGGGTCAGGCAGCGCATGCGCGTCAGCCACTGCCTGCGGTGTTGGGCATCGACCTGGCAGGGACGATTGAGACGTTGGGAGAGGGGGTCACTGGCTGGAAGGCGGGAGATGAGGTCTATGCAATGGCAACCGGGGTCGGCGGTGCGCAAGGTTCGCTGGCGGAATACGCAGTGGTTGATGCGCGATTTTTGGCGCGCAAACCGGTCAATCTGAGCATGCGCGAGGCGGCCGGGTTGCCGCTGGTGCTGATTACGGCGTGGGAAGGGTTGGTGGACCGGGCTCGGGTGCGGGCCGGCCAGAAGGTGTTGATTCATGGCGGGGCGGGGGGTGTCGGGCACGTGGCGGTGCAGATAGCCAAGGCGTTCGGAGCCGAGGTGTTTGCGACGGGATCGTCAGGGCAGCGGTCGCTCATCGAAGGGTTTGGCGCAACGTTTATCGACTACCGCACATCCTCGGTCGAGGAGTATGTGGCCGAGCACACGGCGGGGGAGGGCTTCGATATCGTTTACGACACGGTGGGAGGTGAAACGCTGGATGCTTCGTTCAAGGCGGCTCGGCTTTATCTGGGGCATGTGGTGAGCTGCCTCGGCTGGGGTCAACACAGCCTGGCACCGCTGTCGTTTCGTGGGGCGACGTATTCCGGGGTCTTTACGCTGTTGCCGTTGTTGACGGGCATTGGCCGTGAACATCACGGGGAGATACTTCGCGACGCCGCAAAATTGATTGAGGCCGGGCACTTGCAGCCATTGATGGATCCTCGCCGGTTTTCGTTGCACTCCGCGCAGGCCGCCCATGAACTGCTCGCTTCAGGAGCTGCTCAGGGGCGGTTGGTGGTGGAGATTTAACCCAGGGCCTCGACGACGAAGTCCAGGCGATCCTGGCCGAAGAACAATTGATTGCCGATAAACATGCTAGGTGCGCCGAACACCCCTCGTTGCACCGCTTTCTCGGTGTTGTCCTTGAGAGCAGCTTTGACTTCCTCATCGGCGGTCAGGGCCAGCACTTCGTTGGGATCGAAACCCTTCTGCGTCAGCACCGCGGCGACGGTTGCCGGATCATCGAGGCTGCGCCCTTCGACCCACAGCGCGTGGAACAGGCAGTCGATAAAGGCCTGAAAGCGTTCCGGATGCCGCAACTGCATGCCAGTGACGGCGCGCATGAGCATCAAGGTATTGATGGGGAAGTGCGGATTGAATTTCAGCGGCACCCCGTAACGTTTCGCGTAACGATCCAGGTCCTCAAACATGTAGCGTCCTTTGGCCGGAATCATCGCCGGGGAGGCGTTGCCGGTGGCTTTGAACACACCGCCGAGCAACATCGGGATGTAGATCAGTCGGCTGTCAGTCTGCTTGCAGATGCTTGGCAGTTGGGTGTACGCCAGATAAGTGGCGGGGCTGCCGAGGTCAAAATAGAACTCCACGGTTTTGCTCATGGTTGGTGCGCTCTGCTTATTGTTTTGGGGGAGGGCTTACCAGCGTTCGTTCCAGGGACGCAGATCCAGTTCGAAAGTCCAGGCGTCTCGAGGCTGACTGTGCAGGTACCAATAGTTGTCGGCGATGTGCTCGGGGTTGAGGATGCCGTCTTCATCTTTGGTCGCGTACTTTTCCGGAAAGTTTTCACGGATGAAATCGGTATCGATGGCGCCATCGACCACAACGTGGGCGACATGGATGTTCATCGGCCCCAGTTCGCGGGCCATGCTTTGGGCGAGCGCGCGAATCCCGTGTTTGGCACCGGCGAATGCCGCGAAACCCGACGCGCCACGCAGCCCGGCGGTCGCGCCAGTGAACAGGATAGTCCCGCGTTGACGCTCGGCCATGCGCTTGGCCACTTCACGGGCGTTGAGAAACCCGGAGAAACAGGCCATTTCCCAAATCTTGAAATACTTGCGGGCGGTTTCTTCGAGGATGCTGCAGGGGACGTTGGCGCCAATGTTGAAGACAAACGCTTCGATAGGACCTATTTCGGTTTCAATTTGCTCGACGAGCGCGATCACGTCCTCTTCCTTGCGCGCGTCACAGGCAAATCCATGGGCATCGCCGCCATTCGCCTTGATTGCATCGACCAATGGCTGAAGTTTATCGGCACTGCGGCGGGTGACGCAGGCGGTGAAACCTTCCTGAGCAAAACGTTTGGCGATGGCGCCGCCGGTAGCATCACCTGCGCCGACAACCAGTACGACCTTCTTGTTATTCATGGGTTGTTCCCTTTGCTAAACGATCGTTAACTGAACGAACGTTATGCTACGATTCGGCAAGCGTCAAGGCGATCAATCCTGAGGGCAAGGCAATGCGTTACTCGGCCAATCACAAGCTGGAAACCAAAGAAAAGTTGCTGGAAAGCAGCGCGGTGCTGGCCAAGAGGTCCGGTTTTTCTACGGTCGGAGTCGATGGTTTGATGAAGGCTATCGGTCTGAGTGGAGGGGCTTTCTACAGTCACTTTTCTTCGAAGGACGAGTTGTTTGCTTCGATTGTCGAGCGCGAGTTGTGTCAGAGCCTGGAAAGATTGAGAGGCGATGAAAGCCCAGACGGATTGCAGCGTTGCCTAAAGCATTACCTGAGCATGGCGCACGTTGAAAGCCCGGAATGGGGATGTGCGTTGCCGGCATTGGGCGCTGAAATTGCTCGTTCAGAGATGAAGGTTCGGCAGCAGGCCGAGGACTGGATTTGTCAGTTGCAGCAGTCTTGGGCGCGAATACTGGAAAGCGACAGCCTGGCTTGGGCCATTTTGTCGCAATGCATTGGCGCGTTGGTCGTGGCGCGAATGCTTGCCGCTCCAGAGACTCAACGTACGGTGTTGAAATCCAGTCAGGATGAGATTGGCCGCCAGATAGCCGGGCGGCATCAACCTACTTGCAGATGACAATCATGCTTCGACTGGTGTAGCCAGCAGGATTGAGTCCAAATGGATAATCCCCGGGTTCTTCCACCGAGTCCCCGGACTTGGCGATGACCTTGTAAGCTTTGGGCGCGCACGAATCGGCGGCGCTGGTATAGCACTTGTCCCAGGACGACGACAGCCCCGAACAATTGATGTGCAGCCCCTTCTTGCCGTGTTTTACCTGGGTCTTCGATGTCGCCGCGCAGCCCGCAACTGCCAATACGGTGATCAAAAGCAAAATTCGTTTCATTGCTGTCCTTAAAGCATTCCCGGATCTTTCGCCCGGGTCTGGCTGCATGCGCTCTCGCTGGAGCGTTCTGACTATCCCTTTCAAAAAATCCATGACTGACACTGGGTTGCGGGGCTAAACATGGCCTAATTGAGCGCTAAATACCAGACTTGCGTCATATCCTTGGTCAATCCGCCGCCACCGCGGGCTTTGCGGCGCTGCCCATTGTCATCGTTGCACCAACAGAAGCCAGAATGATGCACAGGATCGCCATCCACTGTGACAGTGAAAGGTACTCCTGGAGGAATAACAGACCGGACAGTGCTCCGAAGGCGGGTTCGATGCTCATCAGTGTGCCGAAGGTCTTGGCTGGCATTCGGGTCAGGGCGACCATCTCAAGGGTGTAAGGCAAGGCAGTGGACAGTATGGCAACGCCAATGGCCACAGGGATCAGTGAAGGAGTCAGCAGTGCAGCACCGGCATGAACAATGCCGATTGGCGCGACGAATAGCGCGGCAATCATTACGCCCAATGCAGCGGTCTGGACGCCATTATCGGCCCCGGCCTTCTGCCCAAACACGATGTACAACGCCCAGCAAGCTCCGGCGCCTAGTGCATAGCCGGCACCTGCAAGGTCGATTCCTGCAGTCGTGGCGCCGGTCGGTATTAAAAGCAACAAGCCGACGGCGGCCAACGCGATCCACAAGAAGTCGATTGCACGACGCGAGGCATAGATCGCAACGGCTAACGGCCCCGTGAACTCCAGCGCAACGGCAATACCCAGCGGGACGGTACGCAACGACATATAGAAGAGGAAGTTCATGCCGCCCAGCGCCATGCCGTAGACAATGACGGTGCGCAGGGATTTTGCAGTGAGTGTTGCCCGCCACGGGCGCAACAGTATCAGCATGATTACGCTGGCGAAGATCAGTCGCAGGGTCGTTGTGCCTTGAGCGCCGATAATAGGGAACATGCTCTTGGCGAGGGAGGCTCCTGACTGGATCGAGGCCATTGCTATTAATAGGAGGCCAACCGAAAACAGGGTTGAGGCCAGGCTGCGGGGTTGATCATTCATTGCTTGGCATCGTCCGAGTAGGGGCAAGAGCGTTGTTCTTGTGCATTGGGCAATATATTGCGCATTCGTTGTGGTCGCGTCTATATGTAAGCAGTGATTTCCAGGTTCTTATGGAAAAGCCAAATCATTGCTTGACGGCAGATTCTGGAGGTCTATAATTCGCCCCACTTCCGGCGCAGTCGAAACGGAAAACTCCTTGGTAAACAATGAGTTACGCAGTTTTCGGCAGTGAGTTGCTTCAGGTCATCGAAGCCGAAAGGGAGTTGAAAAAGAGGTGTTGACAGCAGCGAGTAACGCTGTAGAATTCGCCTCCCGCTGACGAGAGATCGACAGCGCAAGTGGTTGAAGTTGCAGAGGAAAC
>NZ_JBNNWE010000165.1:0-6235 GCF_050280905.1 Pseudomonas sp. NPDC086278 | reverse complement strand
GCAGCGGACGTTCCCACAAGCGCCAGTACTTGCTGATCTGGCCCGGACCGAAAGCCAGGTACGCGCCACCCATCGACGGGTCGGTGCTGTAGCGGGTAAGTCTTTTCCTGGTAGTGAACGGACAGAGGGAAGAAGCCCTTGCCTGGATCGGCTTGCTTGGCACCGACTACGGTCACCAATACGCTGACGTCGTCGTCAACGGTGACCAATACTGCGCCGGAGGCCTGACGGGCGATACGGCCGGTCTCGAGGGTAACGGTCGACTGACCGAACTGGAATTTTTTGATTACCGGGTTCACGGTGTCCTACCTTCTTTTGTGGCTCTTGGGGAACTTGTCTTCTTGCGAAATTCTTGGGCAATGTCGGGAGTCGGCCCAACGCCTGTCCAGGGTAAAACGTGTATCCAGATAAAACTTGAGGCTGGGAGCCTGCCATGCGCCAGCGGGAAACCCACTGACACACGGCAGACAACCAACCTCTAGCGCAATCGCTGATTAGCGACGCAGACCCAGGCGACCGATCAGAGCCTGGTAACGGCCCAGATCCTTGCCTTTCAGGTAGTCCAGCAGCTTACGGCGCTGGTTTACCATGCGGATCAGACCACGACGGGAGTGGTGATCTTTACCGTTGGCCTTGAAGTGACCTTGCAGCTTGTTGATGTTGTGGGTCAGCAGTGCAACTTGCACTTCTGGCGAACCGGTGTCACCAACAGCTTGCTGGTAGTCAGCTACGATTTGAGCTTTTTCTTGAACGTCGAGAGCCATGAGGCAATCCTTTTATCAGGAAACCATCCAGGGACGGTTTCAACAGGCCAGGGACAAATCCCTGTATCTAAAAATGAGTAGTGACCGTGCCTGTTGACAGCCACCCTCGCCAGCCTGCTGTTACACAGACTGGTTTCGGTCATTCCGACCGAATCAGTCGACGCGGCGCGATACGCCCGTCTTCGCCCACTTCACCGATACCGATGAAGCGACCGTTGTGATCCTGTACCCGCACCATGCCGAACTTCGGTGCGTCCGGGGCCCGTACTGGCTGGCCATTAAGCCAGTAGAACGAGCTGTGCTCCGAGAACTGCAACAGCGGCCAATCCAGCAAGCCGCTGTCCGATGGCATAAGGAAGCGGTCGACCGCTTCGTTGCCGCCTTCGGCATGTACCGCTTCCAGCTCTTCCAGCGTAACCGTCTGCGCCAGCGTGAAAGGCCCGGCCTGGGTACGTCGCAGTTCTGCAACGTAAGCGCCACAACCGAGTTGCTCGCCAATATCCTCCACCAGGGTGCGGATATAGGTGCCTTTGCTGCAATCCACCGCAAGCCGCGCAGTATCACCTTCAAAGGCCAGTAATTCCAAGCGCGCAATAGTAACAGAACGCGGTTCGCGCTCCACTACTTCGCCTGCACGGGCCAGCTTGTACAGCGGCTGGCCATCACGCTTGAGCGCCGAGTACATCGGCGGTATCTGGCTGATTTGCCCACGAAATTTCGGCAATGCTGCCTCGACATCGGCGCGACCAACGGTCACCGGACGCTCCTGCAAAACCTCGCCTTCGGCATCCGCCGTGGTGGTGGTTTTGCCCAGTTGCGCCAGGGTTTCATAGGCCTTGTCGGAATCGAGCAGGTATTGCGAAAACTTGGTGGCCTCACCGAAGCACAACGGCAGAACGCCGGTGGCCAGCGGATCGAGACTGCCGGTGTGCCCGGCTTTTTCGGCGTTCAGCAACCAGCGAACCTTCTGCAACGCGGCGTTGGAGGTAAACCCCAACGGCTTGTCGAGCAGGATAATACCGCTGACGTTACGACGGATACGTTTGACCTGAGCCACCGATTACTCCTTGGCGTCTTCGGGTTCAGCGGCTATCGGGTGCTGATTGTCTTCAGCCACCGCACGCTCGATCAGGGCCGACAGGTGCGCGCCACGCACGACGCTTTCGTCGTAGTGAAAGTGCAACTGAGGAACGCTGCGCAACTTCATTTCACGAGCCAACTGCATACGCAGGAAGCCGGCGGCGGAGTTGAGCACCTTGATGCTTTGTGCGATGTCTTCGGCGTTGTCCTGTCCCATCACGGTGATGAAAATCTTGGCGTGACCGACGTCACGGCTGACTTCAACAGCGGTAATGGTGACCAGGCCGACGCGCGGGTCTTTGACTTCACGACGGATCAGCTGTGCCAGCTCACGCTGCATCTGATCGCCGATACGTTGGGTACGGCTGTATTCTTTTGAGCCAGACACCCCGGGCGTTGCATTCAAGATTCTCGGCCCGATTAGCGCCGCGAACATTGAAGTCGACATGATCGTGCAGAACGTTGCGCACGATAACACCACCGACTTCACCTTCACCGTGCATCGCAATGACTTCCAGGCTGCACAAACTGTGCTGGAAAACACCGCTCGCGAGATCGGTGCCCGTGAAGTCGTTGGCGACATCAAAATCGCCAAGGTCTCGATCGTCGGCGTCGGCATGCGTTCTCACGCTGGCGTGGCCAGCCGCATGTTCGAATCGCTGGCGAAAGAAAGCATCAACATCCAGATGATCTCGACGTCGGAAATCAAAGTCTCCGTAGTGATCGAAGAGAAGTATCTGGAACTGGCTGTGCGCGCTCTGCACACAGCTTTCGAACTGGACGCGCCAGCTCGCCAAGGCGAGTGATGCGTCTGCCAAAGGGCGCGGTCTGACCGCGCCCTTTGTTTTTTGAATGGTGCGACCCTGAGCTGTTCTTTTGCTCGCGCTAGTCAATACTCAGGCATGTAGGACTATGACCTTTCAGGTTGTAGGTCGAGTGCTTTTTTTTTGCAGACTGTTGTCCCTGAAATGAAATGCGTGAGGAGAAAGGTATGCTGATTCTGACTCGTCGGTGCGCAGAAAGCCTGATTATTGGTGATGGCGAAATCACCGTGACCGTGCTCGGCGTCAAAGGAAATCAAGTGCGTATCGGTGTCAACGCCCCGAAAGAGGTTGCTGTTCACCGTGAGGAAATCTACCTGCGTATAAAGAAAGAGAAGGACGAAGAACCAAGCCATTAATTTTTATCGCTTTTTATGTTTGCAAACGGGGAAAAGGTTGGTTAAGATACGCCCCGTGTTGCGGAGAGCTGGCCGAGTGGCCGAAGGCGCTCCCCTGCTAAGGGAGTACACCTCAAAAGGGTGTCGGGGGTTCGAATCCCCCGTTCTCCGCCATTATTTGCGTAGTACGTTGTAATCTGGCTTCTTCGGTAAGTTGTTGAAATTACTAGAAAAAAGCGCTTTACAAAAAGATTTGACGGCCTATAATGCGCGGCAACAAATGCACTCGTAGCTCAGCTGGATAGAGTACTCGGCTACGAACCGAGCGGTCACAGGTTCGAATCCTGTCGAGTGCACCATTTAAGAGTCATCTGCAGTAATGTGAATGACTTGGCTTCAACCAGTTGTGATCTGGTATAAAAACACAAATGCACTCGTAGCTCAGCTGGATAGAGTACTCGGCTACGAACCGAGCGGTCACAGGTTCGAATCCTGTCGAGTGCACCAAACACCAAAAAGCCCGCGTTTAACGCGGGCTTTTTGCCGTCTGGGATTTGGCTTTCCCCTGGGTGCATCCTTTTTCGTCAAACTCGATCTGTGCGCTGCGGCCTCGCTTGGCGTCGTAGCGGTAGCTCGTGGATGAATTCCTGATACTGACCTTGTCTGGCTTGCCCAGCGCACTCTCGACGTCCTGTTGAGACATGCCGGCGATAATCCGCTGATTGATGATTGCTTCGCGACGTTGTTTTGCGTTGATCAGATTTCCACATTTGTCTTCTGGCTGGCCAACAATGGTGAGCTCCCTTTTCTTGAGCTTCGCTTTGGTTCTTTCGCTTGGTTCGACCTCGGGCATCAGTGCTGAAGCGCTGCCTGGCGTAAAGTTGCGCACGTCTTGCAGTGAGAGGCTTTCCCCGTCCGAACAGCTTAGGGTGGTGAAGGTGGTACTCCCGTTGGGGGCTTCACAGCGGTGCAGAGTGACCGCTTGCGATAGGAGTGGCAGGCAGAGCAGGGGGAGCAAGAAAATATAGCGTGTACTCGATGGCATTAAACGTCCTCCATGACGGTCTATCTGAAGGGTAGCTGCTACATTTTTCGATGAGGGTGTGTTTTTTCTTTTCTGAATGAGTCGTCGCAGTTTGATAGATCAGGACGGCACTCAGCTATGTCTTGCAACCGCTTGTTTCAGCCGCGATTTTTTAACGTTTAAAACCGTCGGGCGGTGTATCATTGCGCCCGTCAGCCCCGCCGGGGCTTGTGGAATACCTCCATGGACTTACCCAGTAGTTACTCAGTACCTCGTTTTTACAATCATGAATTGACTGATTGATCCTTCCGGCGCGCCCCGCTGCTGGGAGTGGAGTTCGCCTATGTCCGATGTTGAAGTAAAGAAAACGCAAGAGAGCCTACAAGACCGTCTCGCTCAGGTTGTTGAGTTGTTGCACCGTCAGCGGGTGGTCGAGGACCTGACTCATCGTCAGGAGGGTCCGCATCACGACCGGGTCGAGAACCTGGTTCATCGCCAAAATCTCGTTGAGCTGCAACGCAAGCTCGATGATCTGCACTCTGCTGACGTCGCCTATATTCTCGAAGCACTGCCGCTCGACGATCGTCTGACGCTCTGGCAATTGGTCAAGGCTGATCGCGACGGCGATATTCTGCTCGAAGTATCCGATTCGGTTCGTGAAACGCTGATCGCCGACATGGACGATCACGAGCTCCTGGCTGCGGCCAAGGATATGGACGCCGATGAACTGGCGGACCTGGCTTCCGAACTGCCGCGAGACGTCGTCCATGAGTTGATGGAAACCCTCGATGGCCAACAGCGAGAGCGCGTCCGCTCCGCGTTGTCCTACGACGAGGAGCAGGTCGGTGCGCTGATGGACTTCGAGATGGTGACTATCCGTGAGGATGTCAGTCTCGAAGTGGTTCTGCGTTACCTGCGTCGCCTCAAAGAATTACCAGGCCATACCGACAAACTGTTTGTGGTCGATTACGACGGCGTGCTCAAGGGCGTGCTGCCGATCAAGCGTCTACTGGTCAACGATCCGGAAAAACAAGTCTCTGAAGTCATGGCCAGCGATCCGGTGAGTTTTCACCCGGACGAAGATGCTTACGACGCTGCTCAAGCGTTCGAACGTTATGACTTGATCTCGGCTCCGGTTGTCGACAAGAACGGCAAGTTGATCGGGCGTTTGACGATCGATGAAATGGTCGACTTGATTCGTGAAGAGAGCGAAAACGAAGTTCTCAACATGGCGGGCTTGCGTGAAGAGGAAGACATTTTTGCGTCAGTCTGGAAGTCCCTGCGTAACCGCTGGGCCTGGCTGGCGATTAACCTGATTACCGCGTTTATCGCCTCCCGGGTGATTGGTCTGTTCGAAGGTTCCATCGAGAAACTGGTGGCGTTGGCGGCCTTGATGCCGATCGTGGCTGGTATTGGTGGCAACTCGGGTAATCAGACGATCACCATGATTGTTCGGGCCATGGCGCTGGATCAGGTTAGTACCGGTAATACGTCGCGGCTGATGCGCAAGGAGTTGGCGGTAGGCCTGATCAATGGGCTGGTCTGGGGAGGGGTGATTGGCATTGTGGCCTACTTGCTTTATGGCAGTTGGTCGCTGGGAGTGGTGATGACCGCTGCAATGACGCTTAACCTGCTGCTCGCCGCATTGATGGGGGTTTTGATTCCTATGACCCTGGCGCGACTTGGGCGTGATCCTGCTATGGGAGCCAGTGTGATGATCACCGCGATGACTGATAGCGGTGGGTTCTTTATCTTCCTGGGGTTGGCGACGATTTTCCTGCTGTGACGTGCAACAGCTATCAAGAAACCCGCCAATTGGCGGGTTTTTTATTGCCGGATTTCAGGCAAAAAAAAGCCAGCAATTATGCTGGCTCTAGCTTTCGGGTTAGATCAGGAAGCGTCGGCGGCCATTTCGGCATCATGGGCAATCAACGAAACAAGTGCGTTTTGCTGGCGGTGGGAAAGTTGGCGGAAGCGCTGCAATAGCTCGCGTTCGTGCAATGACAGCTCCGGGCTGTCCAGGCGCATGCTCAACTCTTCGCCCAGTGCACCTTCCTGAATAAGACTCTGCTCAAGGCGGGCAATGATTTCTGAGTTCATGCTGCGATGATGATTGCGAGCCACCTCGGCAATGCGTTCACGCCCGACCGGTGAAGCTGTCGCGGTCCAGATCGATTGCCCTGACCTTGCCGATAGTCACACCGGCCA
>NZ_JBNNWE010000164.1:0-6374 GCF_050280905.1 Pseudomonas sp. NPDC086278 | reverse complement strand
ACCTGTTTGCCCTCGGCCGGCGTCTTGTGGCTCAGGCCTGTCGGCAGCGAGGCTAGAAACTCAGCAAAGCGCTCGCGGTCGGCCACGGTTTTGGCATAGAACGGCATCGTTTGTACCTCGATACCAGCCAGGTCCAGCGGTTCATCTTCAGCGGCGTCCGGGTGACGGATGTCGATGACGATTTGCCCCGCCAGCGCGTCGCTGACTTCTTCAATCTGCAAGTCCTGGCCCAATTCGTCGATGACGCGATCGATCGGCACCAGCTTGGCGTTCTCGAGCGCACGCTCGAGGACTGCCATGTCGAATTCTTTCTCTTCATGCTCCACGCGCGGACGCTTGGCGTGGGTCTTCGGGTTCACCGAGATGACCCCGCAGTACTCCGGCATGTGCTTGGCGAAGTCGGCGGTGCCGATTTCGTTGGCCAGGTCGATGATGTCCTGTTTGTGACTGGCGATCAGCGGACGCAAGACCAGCTTGTCGGTCACGCAGTCGATCACGGACAGGTTCGGCAATGTCTGGCTCGACACCTGGGAGATCGCTTCGCCGGTTACCAGCGCTTCAATCTCCAGCCGATCGGCAATACGGGAAGCAGCGCGCAACATCATACGCTTCAAAACCACGCCCATATGACTGTTATCGACTTTCCCGAGAATTTCTCCCAGGACTTCCTCGAACGGCACACTGACAAATAACACGCGCTGGGAGCTGCCGTACTTCTTCCAGATGAAGTGCGCGACCTCCATGACGCCCAATTCATGGGCCCGCCCGCCCAGATTGAAGAAGCAGAAATGGCTCATCAGGCCCCGGCGCATGATCTGGTAGGCGGCGACTGTCGAGTCGAAGCCGCCGGACATCAGCACAAGCGTCTGCTCCAGTGCCCCCAGCGGATAACCGCCGATGCTGTTGTGCTGGCTGTGGATCACGAACAACCGTTTGTCGCGAATTTCGATGCGAACTTCGATTTGCGGGTCTTTCAGGGAAATACCGGCGGCGCCGCACTGACGACGCAGTTGGCTGCCGACATATTTCTCGACGTCCATCGAACTGAATTCATGCTTGCCGGCACGCTTGCAGCGCACCGAAAAAATCTTCCCGGCCAACGCCTCGCCAAAGTGCTGTTTGCACTTGGCGACGATGTCGTCGAAGTCGCCCAGCGGGTATTCGTCGACCTGCAGGAAATGCGCGATGCCCGGCATGCAACTCAGGCGCTCGGTCATCTCCTTCAGCACTTTGGGCTCGGCGACGCGGGTTTCAAGCTCGAGATTGTCCCACACACCATTCACCACCACAGCCGGGTCCAGGTCGCGGAGCACGGTACGGATGTTTTTGGCCAACTGGCGGATGAAACGCATCCGTACCGGGCGGCTCTTGATGGTGATCTCGGGGAAGACTTTTACGATTAGTTTCATGAAAACAGCGCGCGCTGGGCCAGCCGAAAAAGGGGGGCGCGGATTATAGCGGAAATTGCTCAAGGTTTAACCAGTTAATGTGCAGAAGGTTTTGCGCGCACCAAAACAGGTCATTTACAGATTGAAGCGCTACATTACAGGGCGGGATTTTCTGCTTCCAGACGCTTTGTGCCTTTATAAGCGTGATATTGGGGCAAAAAACCCATGCTGGGGCACTGGCATGCAATTTGCTCCCTTGTGAGGCAGGTTGCCATGGCAGAGTATTCGCGCCGGCATCACCCACATTCTAAGGGCATCCACTACTAAGCCCGAAGCCACCCGGAGGACACTATGTCGAAGTCGGTTCAACTCATCAAAGATCATGACGTCAAGTGGATTGATCTGCGCTTCACGGACACCAAAGGCACTCAGCATCACGTGACCATGCCGGCTCGCGACGCGCTGGATGACGCTTTCTTCGAAGAAGGCAAAATGTTCGACGGTTCCTCCATCGCTGGCTGGAAAGGCATCGAAGCCTCCGACATGATCCTGCTGCCGGACGACAGCACTGCCGTGCTCGACCCGTTCACCGAAGACCCGACGCTGATCATCGTGTGCGACGTCATCGAGCCTTCGACCATGCAAGGCTACGATCGCGACCCACGTGCGATCGCCAAGCGTGCCGAGGAATACCTGAAATCGACCGGTATCGGCGACACCGTATTCGTAGGCCCGGAGCCTGAGTTCTTCATCTTTGATCAGGTGAAGTTCAAGTCGGACATCTCCGGCTCGATGTTCAAAATCTTCTCCGAACAAGGTTCGTGGATGTCCGACCAGGACATCGAAGGCGGCAACCACGGCCACCGTCCAGGTATCAAAGGCGGCTACTTCCCGGTTCCTCCGTTCGACCACGACCACGAAATCCGTACCTCCATGTGCAACGCCATGGAAGAAATGGGCCTGGTCATCGAAGTTCACCACCACGAAGTGGCGACTGCCGGCCAGAACGAAATCGGTGTGAAGTTCAACACCCTGGTCGCCAAGGCTGACGAAGTCCAGACCCTGAAGTACTGCGTACACAACGTCGCTGTTGCCTACGGCCGTACCGCGACCTTCATGCCTAAGCCACTGTACGGCGACAACGGTTCGGGCATGCACGTCCACCTGTCCATCGCCAAAGATGGCAAGAACACCTTCGCTGGCGAAGGTTATGCCGGCCTGTCCGACACCGCCCTGTACTTCATCGGCGGCATCATCAAGCACGGCAAGGCACTGAACGGCTTCACCAACCCGTCGACCAACTCCTACAAGCGTCTGGTCCCAGGTTTCGAAGCGCCGGTCATGCTGGCCTACTCGGCTCGCAACCGCTCCGCTTCGATCCGTATTCCTTACGTGTCCAGCCCTCGCGCTCGCCGTATCGAAGCTCGCTTCCCGGATCCGGCAGCCAACCCGTACCTGGGCTTCGCTGCACTGTTGATGGCTGGCCTGGACGGCATCCAGAACAAGATCCACCCAGGCGACGCCGCCGACAAAAACTTGTACGACCTGCCGCCTGAAGAGGCGAAAGAGATCCCACAAGTGTGCGGCAGCCTGAAAGAAGCCCTGGAAGAGCTGGACAAAGGTCGTGCGTTCCTGACCAAAGGCGGCGTGTTCTCCGATGACTTCATCGACGCTTACATCGCCCTGAAAAGCGAAGAAGAAATCAAGGTTCGCACCTTCGTACACCCACTGGAATACGAGCTGTACTACAGCTGCTGATCCGGTAGCGCCCGCGCAAGCGGCGTGACAAAGAGAGGCCTCCTTCGGGAGGCCTTTTTTATTGCTTGAAGAACGCTCCTACTCCCATGCCGCCTTATCTGTGGGCGACTTCCGACAAATAATCCATCCATCTCCTAGGGCACTCACAGTATCGTCTGGCATAAACCCGATTGGGTTGCTCGTAGCCTGTACCGACTTGCCCGCACTTAACGGATGGAACAATGAAGATCTACACGCTTACATTCCTGCTTGGCACCTTGATCGCGGGGGCCTTGTCGGGCTGCGACCCCGCCGCACCGAAGCAGGCAATCACACGTGAAGTTTTACTGCAGACCAGCAAATCCTGGGACGAAACGCCTTACATCGCCTACCCGAATACGCCCCCTGAACTGTCAATCCTGAAACTCAAGATACCTGCACACACTGCACTCGACTGGCACTCTCACCCCATCCCCAATGCAGCGTACATTCTTGCCGGCGAACTGACGGTCGAGAGCAAGGACAGCGGCCAGGTCCGGCACTTCAAGCAAGGCGATGCAGTGGCCGAAATGGTCAACACCAGCCATCGCGGCACAACCGGCGACAAACCGGTGGAACTCATTGTGTTCTATGCTGGCAGCCATGGCATTCCACTGTCGGAGTAAGCCTTGATACCCACAGGGAGTCTGGATGCGGCCACTGTTGATGTTTCTTCTGCTGTCGCTCACTTGCCCTGTGATGGCCCAGATCTACAAGTACACCGACGCTGCCGGCAACACCGCCTATAGCAACCAGCCGCCCGATGGCGTGGAGGCGCAACCGGTCGAGTTGCCACCACTGAACAGCGTCGAGCGTCAGGCGCCTGCGGAACCGGCCAGCGACGCCAGCAACCGCGAACAACCGCTTGTCGCCTACGAAGTACTGGAGTTGACAGGGCTGCCCACCGAGGAAGCCCTGCGCGCCAACAACGGCACGTTCACGGTCGGCGTCATGATCAAGCCGAAACTGCAAAGTCCTCATGTGCTAAGACTGCTGCTTGACGATCAACCCTACGGTCAACCCAGCAACGTACCGATCCTGCAACTGGTGAACATCGACCGTGGCGAACACCGTCTGGCCGTGCAGGTGATCAATGGCGAGAACGTCGTTCAACAAAGTCCGACCGTCACGTTCACCGTGCAGCGGGTGCACAAGCCATGAAGTTCTGGCTGCTGGTCGCTTGCTTCGTCGCGCTGCCCGCAATGGCTGAAGTCTTCACCTACGTCGACGCTCAGGGCAACCGCGTCTACACCGACCAGCCAGCCTCGGGCAAAGCCAAACGGGTGCCGATCGCGACGAGCAACCGCATGCCTGCCAACCCGACCGCAACCGCCCCGTTCATTGCCGCGCAAAAAAACGAGGAACCAGCGCTGTTCCGCTACGACATGCTCCGGGTGCTGGTGCCGGAACCGGACGCGACGATCCGCAGCAGCGCCGGCGAGTTGATCGTCAGCGTCACCAGCGAACCCGGCCTGCAACGTGGTCATCGCTATCGCTTGCTGCTGGATGGCCAACCGACCGCCGAACCCGGACCGAGCCCGGTGTTTGCCCTGAGCAACATTGATCGCGGCAGCCATAACCTGTCTGTGGAAATCCTCGACGAGCAAGGTCGTATTGTCGAACGCACGGCCAATCAGCCATTCCACATGCTGCGCATTTCCCTCGCGCAGAAACGCCAGGTCAAACCTTGCACCCTGACCGACTACGGCCAGCGCCCGGAATGCCCCCTCAAGGACAAACCGGAAGAAAAAAATCCCTTCCTGCGTTTCTTCTGACGCCGTTCAGCTTTGCGCACTATATTGGTGCAACAGGTTGCACCGTACCCACATCGCAACCCATTTTGGTTCGAAAGTACCCGCGAAAGCTGGCAGAACGCCACGCGATCGAGCGTTAAACACCCGTTTCAGGCTTTAAACGCTTCTTTTCGGAGCCTTGGTTTGTTTTTTGCATTTTCCTCGCATCAGCGCTTTATTCATGCGCGCGCCCTGCTCCAAAAGAGGTCCTGATGACCATTAGCGACGCATTGCATCGATTGCTACTCGACAACCTGACCACCGCCACCATCCTGCTCGATGCCGAACTGCGCCTCGAGTACATGAACCCGGCGGCGGAGATGCTGTTGGCCATCAGCGGTCAGCGCAGCCATGGACAGTTCATCAGCGAGCTCTTCACCGAATCCACCGAGGCGCTGAACTCCTTGCGCCAGGCCGTCGAACAGGCGCACCCGTTCACCAAGCGCGAAGCGATGCTCACCGCCCTCACCGGCCAGACCCTGACCGTCGATTACGCGGTCACTCCGATCCTGAGCAACGGCGACACCCTGCTGCTGCTGGAAGTGCATCCTAGGGACCGTCTGTTGCGGATCACCAAGGAAGAGGCGCAGCTATCGAAGCAGGAAACCAGCAAGATGCTGGTGCGCGGCCTCGCTCACGAGATCAAGAATCCGCTGGGCGGGATTCGCGGCGCCGCTCAGTTGCTGGCGCGTGAACTGCCGGAAGAAAGCCTGCGCGATTACACCAACGTCATCATTGAAGAAGCCGACCGCCTGCGAAACCTCGTGGATCGCATGCTGGGTTCCAACAAATTGCCATCGCTGGCGATGTGCAACGTCCACGAAGTGCTGGAGCGCGTCTGCCACTTGGTCGAGGCCGAAAGCCAGGGCTGCATCACGTTGGTGCGCGACTACGACCCAAGCATTCCCGACGTATTGATCGACCGCGAACAGATGATTCAGGCGGTGCTGAACATTGTGCGCAACGCGATGCAGGCCATCAGCAGCCAGAACGAGCTGCGCCTGGGCCGCATCAGCCTGCGCACCCGCGCCATGCGCCAGTTCACCATCGGCCACGTGCGCCATCGCCTGGTGACCAAGATCGAAATCATCGACAACGGCCCGGGCATTCCCTCGGACCTGCAGGAAACCATCTTCTTTCCCATGGTCAGCGGCCGCCCGGACGGTACCGGGCTGGGCCTGGCCATTACCCAGAACATCATCAGCCAGCACCAGGGCCTGATCGAGTGTGACAGCCACCCAGGCCACACCACTTTCTCGATCTTTCTGCCACTGGAACAAGGAGCCACATCGACATGAGCCGTAGTGAAACCGTGTGGATCGTCGCGCAGGGTCTCGTTCGCAGCAGCGCCGTATTTCACCCGTGCATAGAGGCCAAGCAGGCGATGGATCTCGTTTTGCTGATCGGCGGAAAGGGT
>NZ_JBNNWE010000163.1:0-6442 GCF_050280905.1 Pseudomonas sp. NPDC086278 | reverse complement strand
AACAGCCAGATGAAACCGGCCCAATCGAAACCTGTCGCAGTCGTTTTGCTGCGTTTGAACAAAGACATTCAGCGCTCCAGCCAAGTAATCATCGACCGCTGGACGCCTACCCGGAAATCGTCTGGGAAGCCGGCCCGTCGGCCCGTCGCGTCAACCTCGACACCCTGACCCCGGAAGACGTGCAGAGCTGGAAGCCGGGCGAAACCGTCCTGCTCAACGGCAAGATGCTCACCGGTCGCGACGCCGCGCACAAGCGCATGGTCGAGATGCTGAACAAGGGTGAAACCCTGCCGGTGGACCTCAAAGGTCGCTTCATCTACTACGTCGGCCCGGTTGATCCGGTGCGCGAAGAAGTGGTGGGCCCTGCCGGTCCGACCACGGCGACGCGGATGGACAAGTTCACCCGTCAGATCCTCGAGCAAACCGGCCTGCTGGGCATGATCGGCAAATCCGAGCGCGGTCCGACCGCCATCGAAGCGATCAAGGACCACAAAGCCGTGTACCTGATGGCGGTGGGCGGCGCCGCTTACCTGGTGGCGCAGGCCATCAAGAAGTCGCGCGTGGTGGCGTTCGCCGAATTGGGGATGGAAGCCATCTACGAGTTCGACGTGAAGGACATGCCGGTCACCGTGGCGGTGGACAGCAAGGGCGAGTCGGTACACATCACCGGTCCTGCCATCTGGCAGAAAAAGATCAGTGAAAGCCTGGCGGTCGAAGTGCAGTAAGCACGTTCGCCTGTCAAAGCGGCCGGGGTATCTGAAAAGAGGCCCCGGCCTTTTTTTGCCCGGCGATTTGATCAATGGTTATAGAACGCAGGTTTTTTCATCCCAATCGGTCTAAAAAACCCGGCTGTACCTGTCAGATCTGACAGGTTACGCAACACCCTGATCTTGATAGCGTGGCCCCATCACGCGATACCGCGGGCGCCCGCCGAACAGGATCAGCACCATGGAAGAACAAGCCGCCCTCAGCATCACTGAACCCGCCATCGCCAAGAGCGCGTCGATCGCCACGATTGGTAAAAGCTGGGGGTCGGTGGGCGTGACGGGCAGTGCTTCGTTCGACTTGCCGTTGCCCCTGTCCGCCGGGCGCGGTTTCGACCCCAACCTGGTGCTGGGTTATGACAGCCAGGCCGGTAACGGGCCGTTCGGTATCGGCTGGAACCTGGGCATCAATGCCATTACCCGCCGGACCGCCAAGGGTGTGCCCGAGTACCTCGCCACCGACATCATGGTCGGCCCTGGCGGTGAGGAGTGGATGCCGGAACTGGATGATCAGGGCCAGCCGAAATCCAGGATCGAAACCCACTACCGCAACCTCTCCATTGGTCAACACCGCGTGGTGCGCTACTGGCCGCGCGTCGAGCGTTCATCCGAGCTGATCGAGTTGTGGCAACCGCAAGCAAAGCCGTGCTTCTGGCTGGTACACGGGGCCGACGGCACCCTGCACGTCTATGGCAAAACCGACACGTCCCGCCTTGCCGAACCGCTCGACCCGGCCAACCTTGACGCGCCCGCGCGCATCGGTGCGTGGCTGCTGCTTGAAAGCATGAATACCCACGGCGAACACATCTGCTTCGACTACAAGCCCGAAGACCCGACGCCGCCCGCCGGCAACGGGCATGACTACCGAGCCCAGCGCTACCTGCACCGGGTGCTTTACGGCAATGCCCGCGCCAGCCAGGACTTGTACGCCTGGACGGTGGACAACCCGACGAGTCTGGACTGGCACTTCCACCTGGTGCTCGACTACGGCGAACGTACCCTCGACCTGGACAAGAAACCGCTCTACGGGGCTCCCTTCGATACGCCCGGCGATGGTTTCGGTGAGTGGTCACTGCGCAGCGATCCCTTCCACCGCTACAGCTACGGTTTCGAACTGGGCACCCGACGCCTGTGCCATCAAGCGCTGATGTTTCATCATTTCCCGCAAAAACTGGGGCCTGCCCCCGTGCTCGTTCGGCGCTTGCTGCTGCAATACCGCACGACCTCGCTGGCGTACACCCAACTGGTGGCGGCGCACTATCAGGCGTACGACGCCCGCGGCGCTGTGGAAAACAGCCCGCCGGTGGAATTCGACTATTCAGCCTTCACACTTGACACCCGGCCAAGCCCGTTCTTCCCCTTCGAAAACATGCCCGGCGTTGCGGACGGCGCGCGCCACCAATGTGTCGATCTGTTCGGTGAAGGCGTGCCGGGTTTCCTCTGTCGGTACGACCAGAGCTGGTATTACCGCGAGCCCTTGCGCGCGTCGACGGGGGCCGATGACATCGGCTACGGCCCCTGGACCGAGCTGTCGCAGATTCCCGTGGCCGATCGCAATCAAGCGGCCTATCAGGCACTGACCGATCTGACGGGCGACGGCCGGCTCGACTGGATCATCGCCACACCCGGCGTCAGCGGTTTCCATACGCTCAACCCGGATCGAAGCTGGTCGGAGTTCATGCCCTTTTCGGCATTCCCGGTGGAGTTTTTTCACACGCTCTCGCAGTCTGGCGACTTGATGGGCGACGGGCTCAGTTCGATGGTGTTGATCGGCCCGCGCAGCGTGCGCCTGTATGCCAATCGGCGTGAGGACGGTTTCACCCAGGGCCAGGACGTCGAACACATGCCGGCCACCGACCGCCTGCCGCTGTTCAGCGCTTCGCGCAGCGAACTGGTGTTGCTGGGCAACCTGCTGGGCAGCGACATGACCGAGTTGTGCCGCATCCGTCACGACGAAATCAAATGCTGGCCGAACCTGGGCCACGGTCGGTTCGGCGAAGGGTTTGTCATGAGCGCCCTGCCCTTCGACTACGCGACATTCGATGCGGCGCAAGTGCGGATCGCCGACCTCGACGGCTCCGGCGCGCCGGCCCTGATTTACCTGAAGTCCGATGGTTTCGAGGTCTATTTCAATCACGGCGGCAATGGCCTGGCGCAGACTCCCGTGTCGGTGCCCTGGCCCGAGGGCGTCCGTTACGACGCTCTGTGCCAGGTCACTTTCGCCGACCTGCAAGGCCTGGGTTGCGCGAGCCTGATCCTGACGGTGCCGCACCTGTCGCCACGGCACTGGCGCTACGACTTTGTCAGCGCCAAGCCTTACATGCTGGTCGCCAGTAACAACAACATGGGCTGCAGCACCGAAGTGGTGTACCGCAGTTCGGCGCAGGAATGGCTGGATGAAAAGCCCGCGAGCGAACCGGTGTGCTACCTGCCATTCCCGGTGCCGGTGGTCAGCAAGCAATACCAACTCGACGAAATCACCGGCAACCGCCTGAGCCAGAGTTTCGAGTATTTGCAGGGTTACTACGATGGCCGTAACCGTGAGTTTCGCGGTTTTGGCCTGCTGCGCCAGACCGACAGCGAAACCGCCGACCGTGAAGACGACAGCGGGTTTACCGCACCGGCGCGGGTCTGCACCTGGTTTCATACCGGGCGGCTGATCGATCTGCCCCGTGAAGGCTGTTTCGATCGCGACCCCGAAGCCGTAGCGCTGCAACCCACGCTGTACTGCCAGTACCACCGCAACGACAAGTTTGATGAGCCGGTGCCACCCGCCGACGACACCACCGCCCACGAAATCGCCCGTGCGCTCGCCGGATCGGTGCTGCGCGTGGAGACCTACGCCGCTGACGACGACCCGGCCACGGCGCTACCCTTCTCGGTGGTGGACAGCCGTTACAAAGTCCGCGAACTGCGCTCGGCCGGCCGCCATGATGCCTACCCGATCATGCAGCCGCTGGCGCTGGAAACGATCAGCTACCAATACGAACGCTGCGCCAATGATCCGCTGTGCCGGCATGACATTACGCTGGACCACGACGAATTCGGCCTGCCCAGCCACGCCATTACGGTCAGCTATGCACGGCGCAGAACCGCGCTCGACGAACCGCCGTTCGACGATGTCGATGAACGGCAATGGTGGCTGGATGCCCATGACCCGGCGCAACAGGCGTACTACCTGAATGAAACCCGCGCCGAATTCATTCACCTGACCGACCCCGAAGGCTGGCGCCTGGGCCTGCCGTTTCGGCAACGTGGTAATGCGTTGGTCCTGCCCAAGGGATCGGCGCCCGAAGGCTTGAACCCCGCCGAAATTTCCCATGAGCGGTTCATTGAACGGTATGCGTCCCCCGAATGGGTCGCGCAGCGATTACTGACCAGCCAATCCGTCCACCGCTACCTCAAGACCGACGATCAAACCGCGCTGGCCGATGGCGACGCCGAGTTCGAGGCGCTGCGCGCGCCGCTGGAACTCGCCCAACTGGACAAGGCCGCGCTGGAGGCCTACGACACCGTGCCTTCGCTGGTCATTCGGGACGAACTGGAAAAAATCGGCTATGCCGCCATGCCGCTGATTCTGGGGGTCGACCCGGTCGCGGACGAGGAGGAAGACCAACGAAAAAACCTCTGGTCGTCGCGGTACGGATTTGCCAGGTTCGACACAGCCGAGCACTTTCACAAGGTGCTCGAGTACCACGAAACTCCGAGCCACGGCATCACCACGGCGCTTTACGATGACTACCATCTGCTGGTGCAAAGCGTCACACAGCCGGACGGTTGCCAGGCCCGTTTCGACTATGACTATTACGCGCTACAGCTCATGCGCGGCATCGATGCCAACGACAATGTCGAAGAGGCGCTCTACGAACCCTCCGGGCAACCCCTGGCGATCACGTTCCATGGCACCGAAAACGGCGAGGCAGCCGGTTTTCGTCCCATCGACGAACATGTTCCGCCGGTGGATCATCGCCCCGACCCGGCCATTGCCGACCCCAAAGGTGCGCTGCAAAACGCCGCCAGCGTGTTGCGCAAGGATCTGTTCAGCTGGATGGGTGAACTGCCCGAATCCGTCAGGCAGTCACCGAAATGGCTGAACACCTGGATCGCCCAAGGCGACGTGCTGCCCAGCCTGCACATTCGCGCCAGCGCGCGGCTCAGGCTGTCTCGGCTCAAGTCACTGACCGAGCCGGAACAGGCGCTGCTGGACCTGATCCGCACGGTTCCCCGCGAGCCAGTGCACAGCGTTGTCCTCACCGCCGACCGCTACCACGACGATGAGCTGCAACAAATCCAGATCGTCAAAGCCTTTGTCGACGGATTCGGCCGGCCATTGCAGACCCAGCAAAGGGTCGAGCCCGGCCTCGCGTTCGAAGTGCAAAACGGCGAGCTGGTGATTGAAAACGGCGAACCGAAAACGGTGCACGCCAACCCGCGCTGGCGCGTCAGCGAACGGGTGGAATACAACAACAAGGGCTTGCCCGTTCGGGTGTTTCGCCCGTATTTCGCCAACGGACATGGCTACGTCAATGATCAGTCCCTGCGCGAATCTGGGCATCACGATCAGAACTTTTACGACGTGCCCGGTCGCCTGTGCCGGGTCATCAATGCCAAGGGCGATGTCGCGCTCGAAATCATTCACCCCTGGTACACCACCAGCCTGGACTTCAATGACACCTGGGTTGCGCCGGCTGACGGTGGACGCAAGGGAAGCAAGGGAAGCAAGCCATGACCACCACGGTCCATTGGCGCACGCCTTTTGTTGCAGCCAATGATCCGCGTGGCTTGTCCGCGCGCCAGATTGCCTGCCTGCGCCGGGCAGCGGGGCAACCGGTCGAGACGCTCATCACCCGGCACCGCCATGACGCCGCCGGGCGGCGCGTGGAGCAATGGGACCCGCGACTGTTCGAGTCTGCCGCCAGCGCCAACCAGAGCACGGATTACCGGCTGTCCGGCGAGCCGCTGAAGGTCGATTCCGTCGATGCCGGCTGGCGCTTGAGCCTTTTCGGCTTGGCCGGCGAAGAACTGCAACGCTGGGATGCACGCGGCGGTCATTGGCGCATCACCTACGACGAGCAGTTACGCCCGATTGCGATCGATGAAAACGGTCGGCCGAACGTTGAAAACTTTTTCTATGCCGATGCGGGCGCCGATTCCGCTTTCAACGTGCGAGGCCAGTTGACCGAACACCTCGACAGCTGCGGCACCTTGAGTTTTGAAAGCTACAGCCTGCGGGGATTGCCCATGCGCGAAACCCGGACCCTGGCCGGGGGCGACGCGTTTACCAGCCGTCGCCGGTACAGCCCGCTCGGTAGCACGCTGAGCCAGACCGACGCCGGCGATCACCAGCAACAGGCGCGTTACGACCTCGCCGGGCAACTCAAGCAGGTCGATTTGCTGATCAAGGGCGGCCCGGCCTGGCAGACCGTGCTCAACGACGCCCAGTACAACGCCGCCGGCCAGATCATCGAACAACAGGCCGGCAACCATGTGCTCAGCACCTGGACCTACGACCTCGGCAACGGGCGCCTGTGCACGCACCGCGCCCAAAAGGAAACCGGGCCGACGCTGCGGGATATCGAGTATTTCTACGACCCCGTCGGCAACATTACCCGCCTCGAGGACCACCTCTTCGAGCCCATTCATTTCGCCAATCAACGTGTCGATGGCCACCGCGACTT
>NZ_JBNNWE010000162.1:0-6528 GCF_050280905.1 Pseudomonas sp. NPDC086278 | reverse complement strand
CGGATCGAGCATCCCGCCATTCCAGTGACGCGAAATGCGCGTGCCGGTGAACTTGGCTACGCCCATGCCCTGACCGATCAACCGGTCCCGGTAGCCGAGCAATTGCTTGCCCTCGTCGACGGCCTTGTAATAGTTCAGGTCGCCAAACAGCGACAGGTCATCCGACAGCGGGTAAGTCCACGCGGTGCCTGCGTAGTATTGATCCCAGGCATCTTTGAGACGGCTGGAATACAGGCTGACACTGAGGTTTTTGTTCAGTGCGTAGTCGCCACCGAAGTAACCGATCCACGGCGAGTCGACCGGCCCGGCATAGAAGGTCGCGAAGTTTTCGCGCATGTCGCTAGACACCGGTTGGCTCATCGCATGCAAGCGACCGCCCTGGACCGACAGGCCTTCGATACTGGTATTGGTGGCGGTCACACCGCGAAAGCTTTCGGGCAGCAGCCGGGCGTCTCCCGCCGCGACCACTGGGGTGGCGGGGAAGACATCGCCGACTTTTAGCTCGGTATCAAAGGCTCGCACTTTCGCGGCGCCACCGACCTTGGTGTATTCGTCCGACGCCCGGCCTTCACTGTTGACCGGCAAGACATCGAACGAACTGCGGCCACCGTTGCGACCATCGCCGGTATCGAGTTTCAGGCCGATCATCGCAAACGCATCGACACCCACGCCGACCGTGCCTTGGGTAAACCCGGATTCAAACTTGCTGATGATGGCGTGTGCCCAGGCTTCGGAATAACCGTTGCCGGTGGGGCTGGACTGGCCGTCACGGTAATCGCGATTGAAGTAGAAATTGCGGTTGAGCACGGTCAGGCTGCTGCCCTCGATAAACCCCTCGGCTTTATCTTCCGCCTGCGCCATGGGCGCCTCGGAGCCGACAACCACGGCTAACGCGGCCATCGACATTTTTTTATTGTTAACCATCAAGCACTCCTTGAGATCGGCAGAACTGGAACGTTCTTCGGCGTCGGTTTTATTGTTTGGCGAGAGGGCAGTGCCCTCCCGCGTGGTCGCCGGCGTGTATCGTTGCAATCTGCGGATAACGCGAAGGTGATGGGGCTATTACAATTTCGTCATGTGCGTGGGTAGACCGCGCAGCGGCTCAAGTCAGTTCCGCCAGTTGCTGCACGGTCTGCGGAAAGCGTTCAACCAGGCGGATCAGTGTGGTGGCTTGGGCATTTGGGCGCGCCCGGCCTTGCTCCCAGTTCTCCAGCGTCCGGGTGTTGGTGCGCAGGTACATCGCAAACACCGGGCGGGAGAGATTCAGTTGCTGGCGGATGCCAACCACTTCCTCTGCCGTGATCGGCGCCAGCTTGGCCAGTTTTACTTTGTGAGTGCGAAGAGTGACCTTGCCCTGGCGCTCTTCGGCCAAGGCTTCAAAGCCCTCTACCAACTCGGAAAAAATGTCACGTTTCATTCGTTCGTTCTCGCTTTGATTTCTCGATGGAGCATTTCTTTAAGCAGTGTCTTCTGTTGTGGCGTCAGATCGTCCTGCTCGTTTTTGCCATACAGAGTAAACAGCCAGAATTGGTCGAAACCGGACCACCAGTAATAGATCACCCTCAGCCCACCGCGCTTGCCCTTGTGGCGTCGCTCGTCCACCACGCGAATCTTGCGCAACCCTCCGGTGCCTTCGACGACGTCGCCCGCGACCGGGTTTTGCAGCAGCTCTTGCTGGAGCCGGTGAAACAGATCGTCATTGAGGTAGTCGCTGCGGTGCTTTTGGAATACGGGCAGTTCGATAAATAGAGCGTCCATGTTCTGTACGTTACCTGCGTATATTTTTATCACGAGTATCGAATTGGTCAAGGCTTCTGTCCCGGCCAATTCGGTCAAGTCGTTACAGTAAAGACGTACGCAGGATCGCGATGTAGGACGCGGCCGCGTTGCTTGCGAGGGGATTCTGGATGTCGGGGGCAGCCAACGGATGTCAGCCGATGCCGAGGTCTTTGCAGTCCATTTCCGAGAAGGTGAGGGGGCCCCAGAACGCAAAAACGGCACCCGAAGGTGCCGTTTCTGTTTTCTACCGAGTGTCGCTCAAGCGATCAACCTGCCAGCACGGCCTGTTGAACCAGGGTCAGCAATGGCTGCGGGTACAGGCCAATGAAGAACGCCAGTGCGGCGATGGCCAGCAGCATGACGCCGCCTGCACGTTGTTCCCAGTGCAGTTGCGCATCGTGGCGACGCAGGTTTGGCTCGATCAGGTACAGGGTGACCATCACGCGCAGGTAGTAGAAGACGCCGATGGCGCTGCCCATGACCAGCGAGCCGACCAGCCACCATTGGTGCGACTCGACGCCGGTGGCGATGATGTAGAACTTGCCGATGAAGCCTGCGGTCAGCGGGATGCCGGCCAGGGACAGCATCATCACGGTCATCACGGCGGTCAGGTACGGACGGCGCCAGAACAGGCCGCGGTATTCGTACAGCGCGTCGGCGTCGCGGCCGTTGTACGGCGAGGACATCAGCGTGATCACGCCGAACGCGCCGAGGCTGGTGATCACGTAGGTGACCAGGTAAACGCCGATGGCTTCCATGGCCAGGCCTTTGCTCGCCACCAGGGCGATCAGCAGGTAGCCGAAGTGGGCGATGGACGAGTAACCCAGCAGACGCTTGAGGTTGCTTTGGGTCAGCGCCAGCAGGTTACCGAACAGGATCGACGCGATAGCGATGATGGTCAGCACGTCGCTCAGTACACCGCTGCTCGCCGCCGGGGAGATCTGGAACAGCCGCACCATCACCGCGAACACCGCGACTTTGGAAGCGGTCGCCAGGAACGCGGCAACCGGTGCCGGAGCCCCTTCGTAGACGTCCGGGGTCCAGAGGTGGAACGGCACCAGCGACAGCTTGAACGCCAGGCCGATCAGCATCATGCCCAGGCCCAACTGCGCCAGCGAACTTGGCAGGCCGGTGGCCGCCAGGGCCTGGCCGATACCGACGAAGCTCAGGCTGCCGGAATCGGCATACAGCAGCGCCATACCGAACAACAGGAACGCGGAACCGGCGGCCGACAGCACCATGTACTTGATGCCGGCTTCCAGCGAACGCTTGTTGAAGAAGGCATATGCCACCAGACCGTAGACCGGCACCGACAACAATTCCAGACCGATGAACAACCCGGCCAGGTGTTGTGCGCTGACCAGAACCAGCCCGCCGAGGGCGGACATCAGGATCAGCAGGTACAGTTCTTCGCGGTTGCCGGGGTAACCCGAGCCGCCATCGCCGAGGTAGGCGTGGGCGAGGGTGACGCAAGCAAGGGTGGCGACCAGGATCAGCGCCATGTACAGGCAAGCGAAGTTATCGATTTGCAGCAAAGGGGTCACGGCCAGGGGCGTGACTTTCAAGGCTGGCAGGATCGACAGCAACGCCAGGTTCAGGCCCGCCACGGAAATCAGGAAGGTCTGCGAGTGGTTGCGGCGCCAGGCGATGGCCAGCATCACCACGATGATCGTGGCGGTGGTGATCAACAACGGCGCGAGCGCGATAAAGTGTTGAGTCGTGAATTCCATAGCGCTCTTACCGGGCCGAAGCGAGTTGAGTGAAGGCGGTACCGAGCCACTGCTGCACGCCATGCATCGTCGCGGCAGAAGTGTCGAGGAACGGTTGCGGGTAGACACCGATGTAAATCAGCAACACCGCAAGACCGACCACCATGATCAGTTCGCGAGCATCCATGCCATGCAACACTGCGTCCGACTTGGACGGGCCGAAGTAGACACGGTGAATCATGATCAGCGAGTAGACCGAGCCGAACACCAGGCCCGACGTTGCAATCGCGGTAATCCACGGTGCAGCAGCGAAGGTGCCGATCAGGATCAGGAACTCGCCGACGAAGTTACCGGTGCCCGGCAAGCCCAGCGACGCGGCTGCAAAGAACAGGCTGATGGCCGGCAGGTAAGCGATCTTCGACCACAAGCCACCCATTTCACGCATGTCGCGGGTGTGGGTGCGTTCGTACAACTGACCACTGAGGATAAACAGCGCGGCGGCCGAGACACCGTGGGCCAACATCTGGATCACCGCGCCTTGCAGCGCCAGTTGGCTGCCGGAGTAGATGCCGATCAGGACGAAGCCCATGTGGGAAACGGACGAGAAGGCAATCAGACGCTTGATGTCGGTTTGGGCGAACGCCAGGAACGCGCCGTAGAAGATCCCGATCAGACCGAGGGTCATGGCAATCGGCGCGAATTCGGCCGAGGCATTCGGGAACAGCGGCAGGGCGAAACGCAGCAGACCGTAGGCAGCGGTTTTCAACAGAATACCGGCCAGGTCGACCGAGCCCGCGGTCGGTGCCTGGGCGTGAGCGTCAGGCAACCACGAGTGGAACGGTACGACCGGCAGTTTCACCGCGAAGGCGATGAAGAAGCCGAGCATCAGGATGTACTCGGTGGTGAGCGACATCTTGGTTTTCAGCAGGTCGGCGTAGTTGAACGTGATCACGCCGGTGCTGTTGAAGTTGACCAGTACCAGGCCCAGGATCGCCACCAACATGATCAGGCCGGACGCCTGAGTGAAGATGAAGAACTTGGTCGCCGCGTAGATCCGGGTTTTCTTGCCGTCCGAAGAACTGTGACCCCAGAGCGCGATGAGGAAGTACATCGGCACCAGCATCATTTCCCAGAAGAAGAAGAACATGAACAGGTCGAGGGCGAGGAACACGCCGACGACACCGCCCAGGATCCACATCAGGTTCAAGTGGAAGAAGCCAACGTGACGTTGAATCTCTTTCCACGAGCAGAGTACCGAGAGGATACCCAGCAGGCCGGTCAGCAGGATCATCAACAGCGACAGGCCGTCGAGGGCCAGGTGCACGCTGATGCCGAAGCGCTGGATCCAGATGTGCTTGAACTCAAGCGCCCAGGTCGGATCGGCGCCAGGTGCCGGTGCAAATGAGTAGTCACCGTGGGCCCACAGCCAGAGGCCGAGAGCGAGTTCCAGGGTCATGGTCAACAGCGCAATCCAGCGGGGGAGGGTAGCGCCGAAGCGCTCACCCATCCAGCACAGCAGGCCGCCGATGAAGGGGATCAGGATTAGCCAAGGCAGAATCATGACGGGCTCAATTCCTTTCGCAAGTTCGCAAGGTTCATATTCAGACCGCTACCAGCACGATGGCGCCGATGACCAGCACGGAGCCGGCTGCCATCGATGCCGCGTACCAACGCAGTTGACCGGTTTCGGTACGGCTCAGGGCGGTGTGACCCCCCTTGGCCATACGCGGGATCAGACCGATGGTCTGGTCGAGCGGGTCTTTGCGCAGTACGTGGCTGATCGCAAGGTATGGCTTGACGAACAGTTTGTCGTAGATCCAGTCGAAGCCCCAGGCGGCGAACCACCAGGCCGAAAGGAAGCGGCCGATGCCGCTGTTGGCGATTGCAGTGACGAGACGACGCTTGCCCAGGAACAGCAACGCGGCCAGCAGGATACCGGCCAGGGCGATGGCGCCCGAGGCGATTTCCAGACTGTGCTTGGCTTCGCCGCCGGCATGACCGACGCTTTGCGGTAATACACCGTGCAGCGGCGGAACGATCATGGCGCCGACGAAGGTCGACAACACGATCAGCACCGACAGCGGCAGCCAATGCGCGATGCCGTGACCGGCGTGCGCTTCGGTCTTCGCTTCACCGTGGAACGCGATGAAGATCAGGCGGAAGGTGTACAGCGAAGTCATGAACGCGCCGACCAGCCCGGCATACAGCAGACCGTGGTTGCCGCTGGCGAACGCTTCCCAAAGGATTTCGTCCTTGGAGTAGAAGCCTGCGGTCACCAGAGGCAGGGCCGACAATGCCGCGCCGCCAACGATGAAGCTGGCGTAGGCCAGTGGCAGTTTCTTCCACAGGCCGCCCATCTTGAAGATGTTCTGCTCGTGGTGGCAGGCAACGATCACCGCACCGGAAGCAAGGAACAGCAGCGCCTTGAAGAAGGCGTGGGTCATCAGGTGGAAAATCGCGCCATCCCATGCCCCCACGCCCAGCGCCAGGAACATGTAGCCGATCTGGCTCATGGTCGAGTAGGCGAGGATACGTTTGATGTCGGTCTGTACCAGTGCGGCAAAACCGGCCAGCACCAGGGTCACGCCGCCGACGATGCCGACGAGGTGCAGGATGTCCGGCGCCAACGCAAACAGACCGTGGGTACGGGCAATCAGGTAGACACCGGCGGTCACCATGGTTGCGGCGTGGATCAGGGCCGACACCGGGGTCGGGCCGGCCATCGCATCCGCCAGCCAGGTTTGCAGCGGCAGTTGCGCGGATTTACCGACAGCGCCGCCCAGCAGCATCAGGGTTGCCAGCACGATCCAGAAGTCGCCGACCTTGAAGTGCTCAGGCGCCTTCACCAGCAGTTCCTGGACGTTCAGCGTGCCCAGTTGCTGGAACAGGATGAACAGGCCGATGGCCATGAACACGTCGCCAATGCGGGTGACGATAAAGGCTTTGAGTGCCGCGTTACCGTTGTTGCGCAGAAGCGCTCTTCAAAGCTCTCCAGGGCACGTCGACCGGCGCGCAGCAGGTTGCTGCGCTGAAAAATCAT
>NZ_JBNNWE010000161.1:0-6677 GCF_050280905.1 Pseudomonas sp. NPDC086278 | reverse complement strand
GCCAATGAGCCTTAAAGGCCGGGGAATGCGACAGGACGTCGCTTGGCGGAATAAAATCGGGCCCAAACGCTGGGTTTGAGCCCGATTTCGGGCGCCGATCCTTCCTACGCCCAACAGATCGTTACCCTGACTTACCCGCACATCGGCAACACCGGCACCACGCCGGAAGATGCCGAGTCCGACCGCGTCTGGTCCGCTGGCCTGGTCATCCGTGACCTGCCACTGGTTGCGAGCAACTGGCGTAACACGATGTCCCTGTCCGACTACCTGAAAGCCAACAACGTTGTGGCGATCGCTGGTATCGACACTCGCCGCCTGACGCGCATCCTGCGTGAGAAAGGCGCGCAGAACGGCTGCATCATGGCCGGCGACAACATCTCCGAAGAAGCTGCCATCGCCGCCGCACAAGGCTTCCCTGGCCTCAAAGGTATGGACCTGGCGAAAGTTGTCAGCACCAAGGAAAAGTACGAGTGGCGCTCGACTGTCTGGGACTTGAAAACCGACAGCCACGCGACCATCGACGCTTCCGAGCTGCCTTACCACGTGGTTGCGTTCGACTACGGCGTCAAGCTGAACATCCTGCGCATGCTGGTCGAGCGCGGTTGCCGCGTCACCGTTGTGCCGGCGCAGACGCCAGCCGCCGACGTCCTGGCGATGAAGCCGGACGGCGTGTTCCTGTCCAACGGCCCGGGTGATCCGGAGCCTTGCGACTACGCGATCCAGGCAATCAAGGATGTGTTGGAAACCGAGATTCCGGTGTTCGGCATCTGCCTCGGTCACCAACTGCTGGCCCTGGCCTCCGGTGCCAAGACTCTGAAAATGGGGCACGGCCACCACGGCGCCAACCACCCGGTCCAGGATCTGGACACCGGTGTGGTGATGATCACCAGCCAGAACCACGGTTTTGCGGTAGACGAAGCGACCCTGCCAGCCAACGTCCGCGCGATCCACAAATCGCTGTTCGACGGCACCCTGCAAGGGATCGAGCGTACCGACAAGAGCGCCTTCAGCTTCCAGGGTCACCCTGAAGCCAGCCCTGGCCCGAACGACGTAGCGCCTCTGTTCGATCGCTTCATCAATGAAATGGCCAAGCGACGCTAATCGCTCGCCCTGATGTAGCAAAGCTTGGGGGTGGTCCCGTTACCGGCGGCCCCCTCAAGGTTTCAAGATTGAACAAGACGGCTTGCCGACTGACCTGCGGATTTGAGTGACAAACCCATGCCAAAACGTACAGACATAAAAAGCATCCTGATTCTCGGCGCTGGCCCGATCGTTATCGGCCAGGCCTGTGAATTCGACTACTCCGGCGCCCAGGCCTGCAAAGCCCTGCGCGAGGAGGGTTACCGCGTCATCCTGGTGAACTCCAACCCAGCGACCATCATGACCGACCCGGACATGGCCGACGCTACGTACATCGAGCCGATCAAATGGCAGACCGTTGCCAAGATCATCGAGAAAGAGCGTCCGGACGCGCTGTTGCCAACCATGGGTGGCCAGACTGCTCTGAACTGCGCACTGGACCTGGAGCGCGAAGGCGTCCTGGAGAAGTTCGGTGTAGAGATGATCGGCGCCAACGCTGACACCATCGACAAGGCTGAAGACCGTTCGCGTTTCGACAAGGCGATGAAATCCATCGGCCTGGACTGCCCGCGCTCGGGGATCGCCCACAGCATGGAAGAGGCCAACGCCGTGCTCGAGAAGCTTGGCTTCCCGTGCATCATCCGTCCGTCCTTCACCATGGGCGGCACCGGCGGCGGTATCGCTTACAACCGTGAAGAGTTCGAAGAAATCTGTGCCCGCGGTCTGGACCTGTCGCCGACCAAAGAGCTGCTGATCGACGAATCCCTGATCGGCTGGAAAGAGTACGAGATGGAGGTTGTCCGCGATAAGAAGGACAACTGCATCATCGTCTGCTCCATCGAAAACTTTGACCCGATGGGCGTGCACACCGGTGACTCGATCACTGTTGCGCCGGCACAGACCCTGACGGACAAGGAATACCAGATCATGCGCAACGCCTCCCTGGCGGTACTGCGCGAGATCGGCGTGGAAACCGGCGGCTCCAACGTCCAGTTCGGCATTTGCCCGGACACTGGCCGCATGGTTGTCATCGAGATGAACCCGCGCGTTTCCCGTTCTTCGGCGCTGGCCTCGAAAGCCACCGGCTTCCCGATTGCGCGTATCGCTGCCAAGCTGGCGATCGGCTACACCCTCGACGAACTGTCGAACGAAATCACCGGCGGCGCTACCCCTGCCTCCTTCGAGCCGTCCATCGACTACGTCGTGACCAAGCTGCCACGTTTTGCCTTCGAGAAATTCCCGAAAGCCGACGCGCGCCTGACCACGCAAATGAAGTCGGTGGGCGAAGTCATGGCCATCGGCCGGACCTTCCAGGAGTCTCTGCAGAAAGCCCTGCGCGGTCTGGAAGTGGGCGTTTGCGGTCTGGACGAGAAGCTCGACCTGAGCAACCCGGAAAGCATGAGCGTGCTCAAGCGCGAACTGACCGTGCCGGGTGCCGAGCGCATCTGGTACGTGGCTGACGCCTTCCGCGCCGGTCTGTCGGTCGAAGATATCTTTGGCATGAACATGATCGACCCGTGGTTCCTGGTGCAGATCGAAGATCTGATCAAGGAAGAAGAGAAGGTCAAGACCCTGGGTCTGGCCAGCATCGACCGCGACTTGATGTTCCGCCTCAAGCGCAAAGGCTTCTCCGACATGCGTCTGGCCAAGTTGCTGGGCGTGACCGAGAAAAACCTGCGCCGCCACCGTCACAAGCTGGAAATTTTCCCGGTCTACAAGCGCGTTGACACTTGCGCGGCCGAGTTCGCTACCGACACCGCCTACATGTACTCGACGTACGAGGAAGAGTGCGAAGCTGCGCCGACGGGCCGCGACAAGATCATGATCCTGGGCGGCGGTCCAAACCGTATCGGCCAAGGCATCGAGTTCGACTACTGCTGCGTACACGCGGCGCTGGCCCTGCGTGCCGACGGTTACGAGACCATCATGGTCAACTGCAACCCGGAAACGGTCTCCACCGACTACGACACCTCTGATCGCCTGTACTTCGAACCAGTGACCCTGGAAGACGTGCTGGAAATCGTCCGCGTCGAGAAGCCCAAAGGCGTGATCGTCCAGTACGGCGGCCAAACCCCGCTGAAACTGGCCCGTGCCCTGGAAGAAGCCGGCGTGCCGATCATCGGCACCAGCCCTGACGCGATCGACCGTGCCGAAGACCGTGAGCGCTTCCAGCAGATGGTCGAGCGCCTGAACCTGCGCCAGCCGCCAAACGCCACCGTGCGCAGCGAAGACGAAGCGATTCGTGCCGCCGCCAAGATCGGTTATCCGCTGGTGGTTCGTCCGTCCTACGTACTGGGCGGCCGCGCGATGGAAATCGTCTACGAAGAAGAAGAACTCAAGCGCTACCTGCGTGACGCGGTGAAAGTGTCCAATGACAGCCCGGTGCTGCTCGACCACTTCCTCAACTGCGCCATCGAAATGGACGTGGATGCTGTTTGCGACGGCACCGATGTAGTGATCGGCGCGATCATGCAGCACATCGAACAGGCGGGCGTTCACTCAGGTGACTCCGCGTGCTCCCTGCCGCCGTACTCGCTGCCTGGCCACATCCAGGACGAAATGCGCGAACAGGTAAAGAAAATGGCCTTGGAACTGGGCGTTGTCGGCCTGATGAACGTTCAGTTGGCGCTGCAAGGCGAAGACATCTACGTCATCGAAGTCAACCCGCGCGCGTCCCGTACCGTACCGTTCGTGTCCAAGTGCATCGGTGTTTCGCTGGCCATGATCGCGGCTCGCGTGATGGCGGGTAAAACCCTGAAGGAAATTGGCTTCACCAAGGAAATCATCCCGAACTTCTACAGCGTGAAAGAGGCGGTGTTCCCATTCGCCAAATTCCCTGGCGTGGACCCGATCCTGGGCCCGGAGATGAAGTCCACCGGTGAAGTAATGGGCGTCGGCGACACCTTCGGCGAAGCGTTCGCCAAAGCCCAGATGGGTGCCAGCGAAGTGCTGCCGACCGGCGGTACCGCGTTCATCAGTGTGCGTGACGACGACAAACCATTGGTTGCAGGCGTGGCGCGTGATCTGATCAACTTGGGCTTCGAAGTGGTTGCCACTGCCGGCACTGCCAAGCTGATCGAAGCGGCCGGCCTGAAAGTGCGCCGGGTCAACAAGGTGACCGAGGGTCGTCCGCACGTGGTCGACATGATCAAGAATGACGAAGTCACGCTGATCATCAACACTACCGAAGGCCGTCAGTCGATTGCTGATTCCTACTCCATTCGTCGTAATGCCTTGCAGCACAAGATTTACTGCACCACCACCATTGCTGCTGGCGAAGCCATCTGTGAAGCGCTGAAGTTCGGTCCCGAGAAGACCGTGCGCCGCTTGCAGGACCTACACGCAGGATTGAAGGCATGATCAAGTACCCAATGACCGTCCAGGGCGCAAAAGCCCTGGAAGAAGAACACGCTCACCTGACCAAGGTCGTCCGTCCGAAGCTCAGCCAGGACATCGGTACTGCCCGCGAATTGGGTGACTTGAAGGAAAACGCCGAATACCACGCTGCTCGCGAGCAGCAGGGTATGGTCGAGGCGCGGATTCGTGATATCGAAGGCCGGATTCAGAATCAGGTCATCATTGATGTCACGTCCATTCCTCATACCGGCAAAGTGATTTTCGGCACCACCGTTGAAATCGCCAACGTCGAGACGGACGAACGCGTCACTTACCACATCGTGGGTGAGGATGAGGCTGACTTCAAACTCGGCAAGATTTCAGTCGGTTCGCCGCTCGCTCGCGCCTTGATTGCCAAGGAAGAGGGTGATGTGGTTGCTGTCAAAACGCCTGGTGGCGTTATCGAGTACGAGATTGTCGAAGTCCGCCACATCTGAAAGAAGGCGCTCGCTCCGCGCGGGCGCCATGCTTTGGCAGCTGGCTCAGATGTTGTGGGTTGGCGGCCTGTGGCTGTTGCACATCGGTTTGCTGCCGGTGCTGGGTCGAATTGGCCTGGCGCCGCTGCTGATCGACGAAATTGCAGGCATGCTGAATGCGCTGATGGTGGGGTTCGCCACAGCGTGCGTGATTTTCCAGGCTTTGGTGCTGGTACAGGCTGAGGGCCTTGTCAGTCTATGGCGCGATAATCGCGGGCAACTGCTATTGATGGCGCTGTATGCGTGTGCGATGTTTTTCGCGGTGCGCCTCGGTTGGCCCGATGCAATGCGCTGGCAAGTGTTCAGCTATCTTGTTTTGGGGATTTCCGGGCTCGTGCTGGTATTGCAACCGGTGCCGGGATGGAGTGGCGGGGTGCGCGAAGCACACCCTTGACCCTTGCCATCACTTGAAGCGATGGACGTTCGACAGCTGCTTGTTGACGCTGAAGTTCTTGCGATAAATCAGTGCCATCTTGCCGATGACCTGAACCAGGTCCGCTTTGCCGACCTTGCACAGTTCTGCAATGTTCGCCAGGCGCGACTCGCGATCGAGGATGTTGAGCTTGATTTTAATCAGCTCGTGATCCGCCAAAGCGCGTTCGAGTTCGGCTAACACACCTTCAGTCAAACCGTTGTCAGCCACTGTCAAAACTGGTTTCAGATGGTGGCCAATGGATTTGTACTGTTTCTTCTGCTCTTGAGTGAGCGGCATAATCTGACCCCTGCGTCTGATCTTGTAAAAAGCGGCGGCCAGTTTACCCGAGCGAGTCCGGGACCGCCCAGTTAATCACGACCCGTTTTATTTTCGAGGTGGCCCGTGGCCCGTTCCAAGACAAGCCTTAAGTGGCTGCAAAGACATGTCAATGATCCCTATGTGAAGCAGGCGCAGAAGGATGGTTACCGCTCGCGTGCGAGTTACAAGCTTCTGGAGGTCCAGGAGAAATACAAGCTGATCCGTCCGGGTATGAGCGTTGTCGACCTGGGAGCGGCGCCCGGCGGCTGGTCGCAGGTCACTAGTCGGCTGATCGGTGGTCAGGGGCGTCTGATCGCCTCGGACATCCTGGAAATGGACAGCATTCCGGACGTGACCTTCATCCAGGGTGACTTCACCCAGGACGAAGTGCTCGCTCAGATCCTTGAAGCCGTGGGTAATTCGCAGGTGGACCTTGTGATTTCCGATATGGCCCCCAATATGAGTGGTACGCCTGAGGTGGACATGCCAAAAGCCATGTTTCTATGTGAGCTGGCTCTTGATCTGGCGGCTCGGATACTCAAGCCGGGTGGTAATTTCGTGATCAAGGTGTTTCAGGGTGAAGGGTTTGATGCTTACGTGAAGGACGCTCGTCAGAAATTCGAGAAGGTCCAGATGATCAAGCCGGACTCCTCCCGTGGCAGTTCCCGCGAGCAATACATGCTGGCTTGGGGCTATCGCGGCCGTAGTGAGTAAATCGAGGTTTTTTTGCGGGTCGATAGGATTTTCATATTTCGCCCCGTGAGCATTAGCGAATATTGTGTAGAAAGTGTTTCACAAAGGGTTACAGACGGCGCCTGCCAGAGCCGTAGGTAATGTAGTAAGTTAGGCCGGTGAATATCATGCGAAGCGCGCGCCATTAGCGGAGCTTGCTTCAGAGGGTAGTTAATTGAACGATATGGCAAAGAAGCCCAACGCCGGGTTCGCCGGTTTGTCGGTAATGGCTTTCAGCTCGGCGGCGGCGTCGTCCAGCT
>NZ_JBNNWE010000160.1:0-6720 GCF_050280905.1 Pseudomonas sp. NPDC086278 | reverse complement strand
GCTTCAAGCACCGCGGACTCACAGCTTGCCATCCACCCCTCTCACCCCAAAGTTTATCCCCTGCCCAAGACACAAGCGGGCTTGCTCGCGAAGGCCGCGCCTCGGTCCTACTTCTTACTGAGCCGCAGGAGTCACATCCCGCAGCGGCTTGCCCCGCACCGGTGCATCACCGGCGACGAAGTAAGCAGCGGTGCTGCGCGGCAACGGTTGGCGGCCACGAATCTTGTCGGCGATTTTCTCGGCGATCATGATCGTCGGCGCGTTCAGGTTGCCGGTGGTGATGATCGGCATGATCGAAGCATCGACCACCCGCAGGCTTTGCATGCCATGTACGCGACCTTCAGCGTCAACCACGGCCATGTCGTCGGTGCCCATCTTGCAGGAGCAGGACGGGTGGAACGCGGTTTCGGCGTGTTCGCGGATGAACTTGTCGAGCTGTTCATCGGTTTGCACGTCGATGCCCGGGCTGATTTCACGGCCACGGAAAGCGTCCAGTGCCGGCTGTTGCATGATTTCACGGGTCAGGCGGATGCCATCGCGGAACTCTTGCCAGTCCTGCTCGGTGGCCATGTAGTTGAAGAGGATGCTCGGGTACTCGCGCGGGTCTTTCGACTTCGCTTGAATACGGCCACGGCTCGGTGAACGCATGGAACCCATGTGTGCCTGGAAGCCGTGCTCTTTTACACCGTTGCTGCCGTTGTAATTAATCGCGACCGGCAGGAAGTGGTACTGAATGTTCGGCCAGTCGAATTCTTCGCGGGTGCGGATAAAACCGCCGGCTTCGAACTGGTTGCTGGCGCCGATGCCGGTGCCGTTGAACAGCCACTCGGCACCGATGGCCGGCTGGTTGTACCAGAGCAGCGACGGGTACAGCGAGACCGGTTGGGTGCAGGCGTATTGCAGGTACAACTCAAGGTGATCCTGCAGGTTTTCGCCGACGCCTGGCAGGTCGTGGACCACCGGGATGTCGAGCTTGTTCAGCAGTGCGGCCGGGCCGACGCCGGAGCGTTGCAGGATTTGCGGCGACGCAATGGCGCCGGAGCACAGCAGCACTTCTTTGCGGGCGCGGGCTTCAACGCGCTCTTCAGCCGCGCCGATCAGGTAACGCACGCCGACCGCGCGCTTGTCTTCGAACAGGATCTTGTCGGTCAGGGCGTGGGTGACGATGGTCAGGGTCGAACGCTTCTTGGCGGTGTCCAGGTAACCGCGAGCGGTGCTGGCACGACGGCCGTTCGGCGTTACGGTGCGGTCCATCGGGCCGAAGCCTTCCTGCTGGTAACCGTTCAAGTCTTCGGTGCGCGGGTAACCGGCCTGCACGCCTGCTTCAACCATCGCGTGGAACAGCGGGTTGTTGCCGGCTTTCGGCGTGGTCACGCTGACCGGACCTTCGCCGCCGTGGTAGTCGTTCGGGCCGATGTCGCGGGTTTCCGCCTTGCGGAAATACGGCAGGCAGTTCAGGTAATCCCAATCTTCCAGGCCTGGCAGCTTGGCCCAGTTGTCGTAGTCCATCGCGTTGCCACGGATGTAGCACATGCCGTTGATCAGCGAAGAACCGCCGAGGCCCTTGCCGCGACCGCATTCCATCCGGCGACCGTCCATGTGTGGCTCTGGATCGGTTTCGTAGGCCCAGTTGTAGCGACGCCCTTGCAGCGGGAACGCCAGTGCGGCGGGCATTTGCGTGCGGAAATCAAAACGGTAGTCCGGGCCGCCCGCTTCGAGCAGCAGGACGGTGACGCCTTCGTCTTCAGTCAGACGGGTCGCCAGGGTGTTACCGGCCGAGCCGGCTCCGATGATGATGTAATCGTATTCTTGGGACATTGAATGCACCCTCTTTTGAAAGTGGTCAGGTCGCGGGTCGCCTGGACGCCGCGCAATGTGGCGAGGGGGCTAGCCCCCGTTCGGCTGCGCAGCAGTCGTAAATTCAGCGACCGCTTTCTATCTGAAGACTTGCGGTGTCTGGGATGGGGCCGCTTCGCGGCCCAACGGGGGCGAGCCCCCTCGCCACAATGGTGTTCACTCCAGACTTCGCGTGGATCAGAACACCGAGGCGTAATCGCCCAGTTCGACCTGTACCGATTTGATGCGCGTGAAGTTATTCAGCGAGCTGATGCCGTTTTCACGGCCAACACCCGACTGCTTGTAGCCGCCGACCGGCATCTTCGCGTCGGACTCGCCCCAGGCGTTGATCCAGCAGATACCGGCTTCCAGTTGATGAATCACGCGGTGCGCGCGGTTCAGGTCCTTGGTGACAACGCCGGCGGCCAGGCCGAAGTCGGTGTCGTTGGCGCGACGGATCACTTCTTCTTCAGTGTCGTAAGTCAGGATCGCCATCACCGGGCCGAAGATTTCTTCGCGCACGATGGTCATTTCGTCGGTGCAGTCGGTGAACACGGTCGGTGCCACGAATGCGCCTTTGGCGAAGTCGCCGTCGGTCAAGCGGTCGCCGCCGCACAGGACGCGGGCGCCTTCTGCCTTACCTTTGGCGATGTAACCGAGCACGCTTTCCATGTGGGCGAAGCTGACCAGCGGGCCGAAGTTGGTGTTTTCGTCTTCCGGGTTGCCGATGCGGATGCGCGCAACGCGCTCGGCGATCTTGGCTTCGAATGCGGCTTTGAGGTGCGTCGGGATGAAGACGCGAGTGCCGTTGGTGCAGACCTGGCCGGAGCTGTAGAAGTTGGCCATCATCGCGGTGTCGGCGGCGCGATCGAGGTCGGCGTCGTCGAAAATGATCAGCGGGGATTTGCCGCCCAGTTCCATGGTCACTTCTTTGAGCGAAGAGCTGGAAGCGCTGGCCATGACCTTCTTGCCGGTGTCGGTGCCGCCGGTGAAGGAGACTTTTTCGATGCGTGGGTGCTCGGTCAACCAGGTGCCGACTTCACGGCCGCTGCCGGTCAGGACGTTGAACACGCCAGCCGGAACGCCGGCTTCGGTGTAGATTTCGGCCAGTTTCAGCGTGGTCAGGGAAGTGACTTCACTTGGCTTGAAGATCATTGCGTTACCGGCCGCCAGGGCTGGCGCGGATTTCCACAGGGCGATCTGGATCGGGTAGTTCCACGCGCCGATACCGGCCACAACGCCCAGCGGCTCGCGACGGGTGTAGACGAACGACGTGGTGCGCAGCGGAATCTGCTCGCCTTCGATGGCCGGCACCAGGCCTGCATAGTATTCCAGCACGTCAGCGCCGGTAACGATGTCGACGTATTTGGTTTCGGAGAACGACTTGCCGGTGTCCAGGGTTTCCAGCGCGGCCAGTTCATCGTTGCGCTCGCGCAGGATGTCGACGGCACGGCGCAGGATGCGCGAACGCTCCATGGCGGTCATCGCGGCCCAGATTTTCTGGCCCTTTTCGGCGCTGACCACCGCGCGCTCAACGTCTTCCTTGGTTGCACGCTGCACGTTTGCGAGGACTTCACCGTTAGCCGGGTTGATGGCTTCGAAAGTGGCGTCGCTGCTGGCGTCGGAGTAACCACCATCGATGTAGAGTTTTTGCAGTTCGAAACGGGCCATATAGTCCTCGCAAGAGCATAAGTGGTTGGCGTTGACCACTGGGCGTGCCGTGTTGCGCTGGCACGCTGGTCAGTGGCGGTTCGGGGGGTTGAGCGTTTATGTGTGCTCTAACTCACCCGCTTGGCCAATTGGAAATCCATGTATTCGTAAGCGATGCGGTGCGCTTGCTCGGTGTCGAACGCGTCGCCCGACAGCGCACCGCGCAACCACAAGCCGTCAATCAACGCTGCCAGGCCGCGGGCTGCACTGCGCGCATCATCGAGCGGCAATACACGGCGGAACTGACAGCACAGGTTGGAATACAGGCGGTGATCGTTGATCCGCTGCAACCTGTGCAAAGACGGGTGATGCATGCTGGTGGCCCAGAAGGCCAGCCAGGTTTTCATTGCCGGGCCGTTGACCTGGCTGGCGTCGAAGTTGCCTTCGATGATCACCTGCAGATGCGCCCGCGGGCTTTCATCTGTCAGCGCCTGACGGCGCGCGGTGACGTTCTCGCTGAGGACACTCATCAGGTACTGCGCCGTGGCAGCGATCAGGCCGTTCTTGTCCTGAAAGTAATGACTGATGATGCCGTTCGAGACACCGGCCAAACGGGCGATCAGCGCAATGCTGGCGTCCCCCATTCCGACCTGATCGACCGCCTGCAATGTGGCTTCGATCAACTGCTGGCGGCGAATGGGTTGCATACCTACCTTGGGCATCTTGCACATCTCCTTAGGCCTTCCGGTGGACGTAAGACGTCTATCGGATCGAGGGCCAGTCTATTTTGTTTTGATTGAACGTTCAATCAACAAAGAATAAGATCTGCGACAAATCGTCGCTGCCTACAGGTTTTTCCTACGCGTAGCTGGCGGAAAAACGACATCTGAAACCGCTCGAAACCCCCGCGCGCAGGCGCTTCCAGGCTTCGGGCTTTTTTCGGGGTGTCTTTATATCACCCGCCGGTCGGCTGCCAACCAACCGATTGGTCGGGTCACGCGTTGCCTTGTGTTCTTCTCCCGCACTGCCCGGAGCCTCTGTGCCATGAGTTCTGCCTCTCTTATAAAGACCCCACCCGATAAGGTGACGGTCAACGGTTGGGTGTTCTACACCTCTACCGCGTTGATTCTGTTGCTGACCGCCATTCTGATCATCGCCCCGCAAGAGGCCGGCAGATTGCTCGGCATTGCCCAGGCCTGGTTGTCCCGCAGCTTCGGCTGGTACTACATGGTGGTGATTGCCGCTTACCTGGTGTTCGTCGTCGGCCTGGCGTTTTCGTCCTACGGCAAACTCAAACTGGGCAGCAAGGACGACACCCCGGACTTCAGTTACGGCGCGTGGGCGGGGATGCTGTTTTCGTCGGGCATCGGCATCTCGCTGCTGTACTTCGGCGCTTCCGAGCCGCTGGACCACTACTTCAACCCACCCGAAGGCGTGGCCGCCAGCAATATGGCGGCCCGTCAGGCGGTGCAACTGACCTTCCTGCATTGGGGCCTGCACGGCTGGGCGATCTACGCACTGGTCGGTCTGGCCGTGGCCTATTTTGCTTACCGGCACAACCAGCCGCTGGCGCTGCGTTCGGCGCTGTATCCGCTGGTGGGTGAGCGTTGGGTCAAAGGCGCGGCCGGTCATGCGGTCGACGGCTTCGGCATGTTCGTGACGCTGCTGGGTCTGGTGACGAACCTGGGGATTGGTTCGCTGCAAGTGTCGTCCGGGCTGGAAAACCTGTTCGGCATGGAACACAGCAACACCAACCTGCTGATCGTAATCATCGTGATGAGCACGGTGGCGACCATCGCTGCCGTGTCCGGCGTGGAAAACGGCATTCGTCGTCTGTCCAACCTGAACATCGTGCTGTTCAGCGGCTTGCTGATTTTCGTCCTGCTGTTTGGCCCGACCCTGCACTTGCTCAACGGTTTCGTGCAGAACATCGGCGATTACCTGAACGGCATCGTGCTGAAAACGTTCGACCTTTATGTCTACGAAGGCAGCGCCGAGAAGACCGAGCGCTGGATGGGTCTGTGGACCTTGTTCTACTGGGCCTGGTGGATTTCCTGGGCGCCATTCGTGGGCATGTTCATCGCGCGCATTTCCCGTGGTCGCACGGTGCGAGAACTGGTGGCCGGCGTGCTGCTGATTCCACTGGGCTTTACCTTGGCGTGGCTGTCGATCTTCGGTAACTCGGCCCTGGACCTGGTGATGAACCATGGCGCGGTGGAGCTCGGGAAGACCGCGCTCGAACAGCCGTCGATGGCGATCTACCAATTGCTCGAACACTACCCGGCGTCGAAGATTGTGATCGGCGTGTCGATCTTTGTCGGTTTCGTGCTGTTCCTGACCCCGGCGGATTCCGGCGCGGTGATGATGGCCAACCTTTCCTGCAAGGGCGGCAACGTCGACGAAGATGCGCCGCACTGGCTGCGGATCTTCTGGTCGGCGGTGATTACCCTGGTGACCATCGGCCTGCTGTTCGCCGGTAACTTCGAAGCCATGCAAACCATGGTGGTGCTGGCCGGCCTGCCGTTCTCGGTGGTGTTGGTGTTCTTCATGTTCGGCTTGCACAAGGCCATGCGCCAGGACGTGCAGATCGAACTGGAGCAAGCGGAGCTGGCCGCACGCGGCCGTCGCGGCTTCAGCGAGCGCTTGACGCAACTGGACCTGCAACCGAACCAGTCGATCGTTCAGCGCTTCATGGACAAGCAAGTCAGCCCGGCGCTGGAAGTCGCGGCGACGCAATTGCGCGCGCAAGGCCTGGACGTGCAGACGCTGCTGGGTAAATCGAAGCGGTGCATGGGCGTGCGGATCGAGATGGAAGAGGGCAACCCTTTTGTCTACGAAGTGAGCCTGGACGGTTACCTGGCGGCAGCGAGCGACACGGTGCCGGCGCAAAGCGCTGACGAACCGCGTGCACGTTACTACCGGGCCGAGGTGTACCTGCACAACGGCAGTCAGGATTACGACTTGATGGGTTTCACTCAGGATCAGATCACCCGTGACGTGCTCGATCAGTTTGAAAGCCATCGGCAGCTCCTTGGCCGTGTCTATAGCTGACATTCGATAGGGCGCGGTGTTTCTGTCTGAAGCCCCGCGTCGCCTTCATTCGCGAGCAAGCCCGCTCCCACATTGGAATGCTTACCCCTGTGGGAGCAACTGTCTTAACCCTGCCATTCGTCATCGCCATTCGGTGCCGTCGCGCAGCATGGCATTCAGCCGGATCAACAGTATCCGCATGCA
>NZ_JBNNWE010000159.1:0-7079 GCF_050280905.1 Pseudomonas sp. NPDC086278 | reverse complement strand
TGGTAGTGTGGGGTTTCCCCATGTGAGAGTAGGTCATCGTCAAGATTAAATTCCGAAACCCCTATCTGCGTATGCAGGTAGGGGTTTTGTTTTGCTCGCAGGAAAGTTCGTACAGCATTACCAGACCGCTCCCGGCTGTCACAGTCTCCCGACAATGCTAAGGTTCGGCCCTAGCTTTTGTATTTTCCCAAGGAAGCCTTTATGCCGGACGCGACGTCCCTCAATGCTGCTTTTATGGTTGTTCAAAGCAACAGTTTGAATGAACTGCGCAGCCTGGTGATCAGCGTAATGCGGCGCTACCCGCTGGCTCCTTTGGAGAATGAAATTGCCTTGGTGCAAAGCAACGGCATCGCGCAATGGTTGAAGCTGGCACTGGCTGAGGACCCGGAAGACGATGACATGGGCGGTTGTGGCATCGCCGCCGCCATTGACGTGCAGTTGCCGGGCAGCTTCATGTGGCAGCTCTACCGCATGGTGCTTGGGCGCGATGAAATTCCGGTGAAATCTCTGCTCGATAAAGCCCCGCTAACCTGGCGACTGATGCGCCTGCTTCCACAGTTGATCGACCAGCCGCATTTCGAACCCCTCCAGCGCTTCCTGACCCATGACACCGATTTGCGTAAACGCTACCAACTGGCCGAGCGACTGGCGGATCTGTTTGACCAATATCAGGTTTACCGGGCTGACTGGCTCGAAGACTGGGCAGACGGTCGTCACCAATTACGCAATGGCAGAGGTGAATCCAAACCGCTGACTCCGGCCAACTGCTGGCAGGCGGAACTGTGGCGTGCGCTGTTGCTGGATGTGGGTGAAGAAGGCATGGCGCAGAGTCGTGCAGGCGTTCATCAACGGTTTATCGAACGCATCAACAGCCTGGAAGTTGCACCCAAGGGGCTACCTTCGCGGGTGATCGTTTTCGGGATTTCGTCGCTCCCCGCTCAAGCCCTTGAAGCGCTCGCCGGACTGGCTCGCTTCAGTCAGGTTTTACTCTGCGTACACAACCCATGTCGTCACCATTGGGCAGACATCGTCGCCGATAAAGACCTGCTCCGGCATCAATACAAACGTCAGGCTCGCAAGAGCGGCATGCCCGTCGTGCTTGATCCACAAACCCTGCATCAACATGCGCACCCATTGCTTGCGGCGTGGGGCAAGCAAGGTCGGGACTACATCAACTTGCTCGACAGTTACGACGATCCTTCCAGCTATCGCTCGGTATTTCGCGAGGGTCGGATCGACCTGTTCAGCGACAATCAGCCACAGAACATGCTCAACCAGTTGCAGGACGACATCCTTGAACTGCGTCCGCTGAGTGAAACCCGTGAGCACTGGCCGGCTGTCGATGTGAAAACAGATCAATCGATCCGCTTTCACATCGCCCACAGCGCCCAGCGCGAAGTGGAAATCCTCCACGACCAATTACTCGCCCGCTTCAGCGCTGACCCTGACTTACGGCCTCGCGACATCATTGTGATGGTCCCGGACATCGACAGTTACGCGCCGCACATCCGCGCCGTATTTGGCCAACTCGAACGCCAGGATCCGCGTTTTATCCCATTCACGCTGGCAGACCAAGGCCAGCGCGGCCGCGATCCGTTGTTGATCGCGGTGGAACATCTACTCAAGCTGCCAGACAGTCGATTCCCGGTCAGCGAAATCCTCGACCTGCTGGACGTACCCGCGTTGCGCACCCGCTTCGGTGTCGAGGAGCGCGACCTTCCAACCCTGCACCGATGGATCGAAGGCGCAGGCATTCGCTGGGGTATGAATGCCGAACAGCGCGCGGGCCTGGGACTGCCGGCAAAGCTGGAGCAAAACAGTTGGCGTTTCGGCCTGCGACGGATGTTGCTCGGCTATGCCGTAGGCAGCGCCACAGCCTGCGAAGGCATTGAGCCCTACGACGAAATTGGTGGTCTCGACGCCGCACTGATCGGTCCTTTGGTCGCGCTGCTCGATGCACTGGAAATTGCCCATCAGGAACTCACTCAACCGGTACCGCCCAAAGAATGGGGCGTTCGGTTGCAAGCGTTGGTTCAGTTATTCTTCCAGGCCAGCAACGAGCATGACGATTACTTGCTGGCCCAACTCGAAGAGCTGCGTGAGACGTGGCTCGATACTTGTGAATCCGTTGGCCTGTATGACGTTTTGCCGTTAACTGTGGTTCGTGAAGCCTGGCTCGCAGGTCTTGACCAAGGGCGCCTGTCGCAGCGTTTTCTTGCCGGGGCCGTTAACTTCTGCACATTGATGCCCATGCGTGCAATCCCGTTCAAACTGGTCTGCCTGCTCGGTATGAATGACGGCGATTACCCTCGCGCACAACCGCCGTTGGACTTCGACCTGATGGGCAGCGATTACCGCCCCGGCGATCGGTCCCGTCGCGAAGATGACCGCTATCTACTGCTGGAAGCATTGCTGTCAGCACGAGACCAGCTCTATATCAGCTGGGTCGGCCGCAGCATTCGAGACAACAGCGAGCGGCCGGCGTCCGTGCTCATTGGTCAACTGCGCGATCACTTGGCCAGTGGCTGGCGACTGCAATACCCTGATGAAGACTTGCTTGAGTCCATGACTCAGGAACACCCATTGCAGCCTTTCAGCGCCCGCTACTTCCACGAGGGAGATGAGCTGTTCAGCTACGCCAGCGAGTGGCAGTTGCTCCACCAGTTCACCCGGCAAGCGACCGAGAGCGAGGTACTTGATCCCTACGTTCAGGACGAACCCCTGAGCCTCAGTCAGCTTCAGGACTTCCTGCGCAACCCGGTGCGCCACTTCTTCAGCCTGCGACTGAAAGTATTTTTCGAAGCCGCCGACGTTCCGCTCGCTGATGAAGAGCCCTTTGTGCTCGATGCATTGCAACGCTACACCCTCAGCGACAGCTTGCTCGGCGCGGCATTGGCGCAACTGGAGCACCCTGATCGGGCACTCGAAGCTCAGGCCAAGCGTCTGCAAAACAGCGGACTGCTGCCGATGGCAGGCTTCGGTGAATGCCTGCAACGGGAGTTGATCGAACCGCTACCGGATCTGCTGCAGCGCTTTCAACAGCTCCTGGCCTTATGGCCCACGCCGCTCAGCAGTGCGCTGCCGGTCAGTCTTGAATGGCAAGGGCTGCGTCTGGAGGGGTGGCTCAGCGGCCTGCACCAACGATCCGACGGTGATTTGTTGTCCGTCACCACCATCCCCAACAGCATCGGCGCGATCAAGTCCCGCAAATGGCATCGTCTGACGCGGCCCTGGGTGAACCACCTGGTTGCCTGCGCCAGTGGCTTGTCGATGACTACGGCATTGGTGGCCAGCGATGACAGTCTGCTGCTCGGGCCTATGGAGCAGGGCGCGGCGCTACGTATCCTCGGCGACCTGCTATCAGCGTGGCAAACCGGAATGCGTCAACCGTTGCCGATTGCGGTAAAAACCGCTTTCGCCTGGCTGGCTCAAACTGACCCGCTCAAGGCCGACGCCGCCGCCCGCAAAGCCTACGAAGGCGATGGCCTGACCACCGACGGCGAGCGTCGTGAAAGCCCCGCACTCACACGGCAATTCGCTGACTACGATGCCCTCATCGCAGACGAGACGTTCGCCGATTGGTGCAACGCTTTGTATAAACCGATGCTCGATGCCCCCTGGCGATCATTGTCCAGCGAGGAGGCGCGCCCATGACCAAGAAAACTCCACTGGCCCTGGCGTTCCCCCTGCGCGGTAGTCAACTGATCGAAGCCAGCGCCGGCACTGGCAAGACATTCACTATCTCCGCGCTGTACCTGCGTCTGGTCCTCGGTCATGGCGACGCATCGAGCGGTTTTGGCCGTGAGCTGTTGCCACCGCAAATCCTCGTTGTGACTTTCACCGACGCCGCCACCAAGGAGCTGCGCGAACGCATTCGCACGCGCCTGGCCGAAGCGGCGCGGTTTTTCCGCGATGAGATGCCAGCCCCGGACAGCCTGATCGCCGAGCTTCGTGAGGAGTATTCGCGCGAGCAATGGCCCGGTTGCGCAAACCGTCTGGACATCGCTGCCCAGTGGATGGACGAAGCCGCCGTTTCGACCATCCACAGCTGGTGCCAGCGCATGTTGCGCGAACACGCGTTCGACAGTGGAAGCCTGTTTACCCAAACCCTGGAAACCGACCACAGCGATTTGCTCGGTGAAGTCCTGCGTGATTACTGGCGACTGTTCTGCTATCCGATGCAAGGCGACGCGCTGAACTGGGTGCGTGGCAATTGGGGCGGCCCGGCGGCGTTGCTGCCGCGAGTGCGTGGTTTGTTCGCCAGCGAGCGCGACAGCGTCGAAGGTAAAGCCCCCGCCGAACTGATCATTGAATGCCTGCAAGAACGTCGAGCCGCGTTGCTTGAGCTCAAAATGCCGTGGCGCCAGTGGGCCGACGAACTGCTCGCCATCTGCAATCAGGGTGTTGCGAGCAAGAGCGTCGACGGTCGCAAAATGCAGGCACGCTACTTCGAGCCGTGGTTCGAAAAAATCAAAGCCTGGGCCGACGACGAGTCCCTGGAGCAGTTGGACATCGGGACCGGTTTCACGCGTCTGACACCGGATGGCATGGCTGAAGCCTGGAAGGGCGAGCCGCCCAGCCACCCGAGCCTGGATGCGATGCCCGGTCTCAAGAGCAGTCTTGATGCGTTGCCGACCCCCGATGCCGTCGTTCTGCAACATGCTGCGCGTTGGGTGGGCGCGCGGTTCGAAGAAGAAAAACGGCGTCGCGCGGAAATGGGCTTCGATGACATGCTGCTACGCCTCGACGCGGCGTTGCAGTCCGACGGCGGCGAGCGTCTGGCTACCCTGATCCGCGAACAGTTTCCGGTCGCGTTGATCGATGAATTCCAGGACACCGACCCGGTGCAGTACCGGATCTTCGAAAGTATCTATCGCATCGAAGACAACAACCCCGAGTGCGGTCTGTTCCTGATCGGCGACCCGAAGCAGGCGATCTATGCGTTCCGTGGCGCTGACATTTATACCTACCTGCGCGCCCGCCAGGCCACCACAGGTCGCCTGCACACGCTGGGCACCAACTTTCGTTCGAGTCACGGCATGGTCAGTGCGGTGAATCACGTGTTCGAACGCGCAGAGCAGCGCGAGCTGGGCCGTGGCGCGTTCCTGTTTCGCGAACAGAATGGCGATAACCCGGTGCCGTTTCTGCCAGTTGAATCCCAAGGTCGCGAAGAAACCCTCAACGTGAACGGGCAGGGGCTGCCAGCGCTGAATATCTGGCATTTGTCTGCCGAGCAACCCCTGTCCGGCGTGGTGTATCGACAACAACTCGCCGCCGCGTGCGCCAGTGAAATCACCGCGTTGCTGAATGGCGGACAACAAGGTCGTGCCGGTTTCATCCAGAACGAAAAAGACTTCCGGGGCCTGTTGCCAGCGGACATCGCGGTCCTGGTGCGCGACGGTAAAGAAGCCCAGGCCGTACGCGGCGAACTCTCCGCCCGGGGTGTGCGCAGCGTTTATTTGTCGGACAAGGATTCAGTATTCGCCGCCCAGGAAGCTCACGACGTGCTGAGCTGGCTCAAGGCCTGTGCCGAACCCGATGTCGAGCGCCCGCTACGCGCAGCGCTGGCCTGCATCACGCTGAACCTGTCGCTGGCTGAACTGGAGCGACTGAATCAGGACGAACTGGCCTGGGAATCCCGCGTCATGCAGTTCCGTGGTTATCGCGAGCTCTGGCGCAAGCAAGGCGTTCTGCCGATGCTGCGACGCTTGTTGCATGATTTCCAGTTGCCTCAAGCGTTGATTGCGCGCAGCGACGGTGAGCGTGTCCTGACCAACTTGTTGCACCTGTCCGAATTGCTGCAACAAGCGGCGGCTGAGCTGGATGGCGAGCAAGCGCTTATCCGGCATTTGTCCGAGCATCTGGCGTTGTCCGGCCAGGCAGGGGAAGAGCAGATCCTGCGTCTGGAAAGTGACGAGCAACTGGTCAAAGTCGTGACCATTCACAAGTCCAAGGGCCTTGAATATCCGTTGGTGTTTCTGCCGTTCATTTGCTCGGCAAAACCGGTGGATGGCAGCCGCTTGCCGTTGCATTACCACGATGCCGAAGGCAAGGCTCAGGTGACGTTGAGGCCGACCGCCGAGTTGATTGCGCTGGCCGACGATGAGCGTCTGGCCGAAGACCTGCGATTGCTCTATGTGGCCCTGACCCGCGCGCAACATGCTTGCTGGCTCGGGGTGACGGATCTCAAACGTGGCAATAACAACAGCTCGGTGTTGCACCTTTCTGCGCTGGGTTATTTGTTGGGCGGCGGTGCTGCACTGGCGCAGTCGCCAGGGTTGAAACGTTGGCTGGAGGACCTTCAACAGGACTGTCCGGCGCTGAATTACCACGAGATGCCGCAGGCAACCGCCGAGCACTATCATCCGCCGCTGAATGAAGCGACCCTGCTTGCCCCGCTGCTACCCAAACGCAAGGCCAGTGAAAATTGGTGGATCGCCTCGTACAGCGCCTTGCGCATTGGCGACGTTCTGAGTATTGGCAGTGACGAGGCCCCGGAGAGCCCGCAGGCACAAAAACTTTTCGACGATGAGCGCCTCGATCCGGAGGCGCCGCGAGAAGTGCTTGCCGGCGGCGCCGACATCCATCGATTCCCCCGTGGACCCAACCCCGGCACCTTTCTCCACGGCTTGCTGGAGTGGGCCGGTGATGAAGGTTTTGCCGTCACCGCGCAAGCCGTGGAAGACGCCATCGCCCGACGTTGCAACCGTCGTGGCTGGGAAGGCTGGATCTCGACCCTGAGCGAGTGGCTGCAACATTTGCTCAAGGCCCCGCTGCACATCGGTGGCGGGCAGTCGCCGGTGGTCTTCGAGCAGTTGACCCAGTACCGCGTCGAAATGGAGTTCTGGTTCGCCAGTCACAAGGTCGACGTGCTCAAACTCGATGAGCTGGTGCGTCAATACACTCACGACGGCGTAGCCCGTGTCTCGGCGGAACCGGTGTTGCTCAATGGCATGTTCAAAGGTTTCATCGACTTGACGTTCGAACACGACGGTCGCTACTACGTCGCCGATTACAAATCCAACTGGCTGGGCCTCGACGACTCGGCGTACACCGAGCAGGCAATGGAGCAGTCGATT
>NZ_JBNNWE010000158.1:0-7144 GCF_050280905.1 Pseudomonas sp. NPDC086278 | reverse complement strand
TGTATCGCCAGCCGAAACTGCCGGATACGGCGTCGGCGCTGTAACCCGATCTACAGCTCACCGAAACTCAAATGTGGGAGCGGGCTTGCTCGCGACAAACATGCTCAAAGCCCTGAAAAAGCGGGCTGTTGTCTGCAACATCGGCCACTTCGACAACGAAATCGACACCGCTTTCATGCGCAAAAACTGGGCGTGGGAAGAAGTGAAGCCACAGGTTCACAAAATCCACCGTACCGGTCCTGGCGCGTTCGACGCCCAGAACGACGACTACCTGATCCTGCTGGCCGAAGGCCGTCTGGTGAACCTGGGTAACGCCACCGGTCACCCAAGCCGCATCATGGACGGCTCGTTCGCCAACCAGGTGCTGGCGCAGATCTTCCTGTTCGGTCAAAAGTACGCCGACCTGTCGCCAGCCCAGAAAGCCGAGCGCCTGACCGTTGAAGTACTGCCGAAGAAACTCGACGAAGAAGTGGCCCTGGAAATGGTTCGCGGTTTCGGCGGCGTTGTGACGCAACTGACCAAGACCCAGGCCGACTACATCGGCGTGACCGTCGAAGGTCCGTTCAAGCCGCACGCTTACCGCTACTGATCGACGCTGCTGCCTGCTCTCCCTTGTGGGAGCGGGCTTGCTCGCGAAGGCGGTTTATCCTTCAACATTAATGTTGTCTGACCCACCGCCTTCGCGAGCAAGCCCTCTCCCACATCGGGATGTGCAAGTCTTCCAGGCTCACGTGTTTCCAAGGGTATGACCATGTCCCAAGACCGTCGCTACAGTTTCGAGTTCTTCCCGACGAAGACCGACGCTGGGCATGAAAAGCTGCTGGCCACTGCTCGTCAGTTGGCCACGTACAACCCCGATTTCTTCTCCTGCACCTATGGCGCTGGCGGTTCGACCCGTGATCGAACCCTCAACACCGTGTTGCAGCTCGAAAGCGAAGTCAAAGTCCCTGCCGCACCGCATCTGTCTTGCGTGGGCGACAGCAAGGACGACTTGCGCGGCCTGCTGGGCCAATACAAGGCCGCCGGCATCAAGCGTATCGTTGCCCTGCGCGGTGACCTGCCTTCGGGCATGGGCATGGCCAGCGGTGAACTGCGCCACGCCAATGACCTGGTCGAATTCATTCGTGAAGAGACCGGCGATCATTTCCACATCGAAGTCGCTGCTTATCCGGAAATGCATCCGCAAGCCCACAACTTCGAAGACGATATCGCCAACTTCGTGCGCAAGGCCAACGCTGGCGCCAACAGTGCAATCACCCAGTATTTCTTCAACGCCGACAGCTACTTCTACTTCGTCGAGCGTGTCCGGGCGATGGGCGTGGACATCCCGATCGTGCCGGGCATCATGCCGATCACCAATTACAGCAAACTGGCGCGCTTCTCCGATGCCTGCGGTGCGGAAATCCCGCGCTGGATCCGCAAGCAACTGGAAGCCTACGGTGACGACACCCAGAGCATTCAAAGCTTTGGCGAACACGTCATCACCCAGATGTGCGAGCGTCTGCTGCAAGGTGGCGCACCGGGGCTGCACTTCTACACACTGAACCAGGCTGAAGCGAGCCTGGCGGTATGGAACAACCTGAAGTTGCCGCGCTGAAACAGTGCAAGACTCCGAGAAGGCTCTGGCGAAATCCAGGGCCTTTTTTATGGAAAATGCCTTGTCCCAGAGCTTCTGGACCCGGTTTCTGGCTCTTTCCGGTTTCTCGACGTAATCTCAAGTCATGCCTTTGATTTCCCAACTACTGACGCTGCTACTTTTTGCTTGCCTGAGCTTTGCCGCCCGGGCCGAGAAGCTGCGCATTGTCACCGAGCCATGGGCGCCTTATGTCTATGAGGAAAACGGCAAATCCCTGGGGCTGGATTACGAAACCACGGCCATTGTCTTCAAACGCCTGGGGATCGAAGTGGACTGGCAGTTCCTGCCCTGGAAACGCTGCCTGTCGATGCTCGAAAGCGGCCAGGCCGATGGCGCGCTGGATATTTTCCACAGCGACGAACGCGACGCCACGCTGCTTTATCCCAGCGAACCGCTTTCCGAAGTCGAGTTCGTGATGTTCTACGCCAATGACCGCCCTCACCCGTTTCGTACCCTCGAAGACCTGAAAGGCCTGACCATCGGCACCTCGCCGGGCTATCTGTACAGCCCGGATTTCAGCGAGTCGACGCTGTTCACTCGCGAACCGGCGCCGACCCACGAAGCCAACTTCGGCAAACTGGTGCGCGGGCGCATCGACCTGCTGATCACCGATCGCCGCGTCGGCCAGCATTTGCTCGATGAATTGGGCATTCGCGACAAGATCACCGAGAACCCGACCGTCATCAGCCATCAAAGCCAGTTCCTGGCCGTGCGCCGCAATGCCGGCATGGACTTGCTCGTGGCGCGTTTTGGCGCCGAACTCAAACGCTTCAAGCGCGAACCCGCCTACGCGGAACTGAGCAAGCGTTACGGCGCCGAACCAGGCCCGTCGGTGCAAGCCAGCACAGCGCCACTGAAAACCGTTGAGCAGCAGGAAAGCGGCGCGCAGTGATTGCTCTGTTATACTCCGGCCTTCCCGCCAGGCTCACGCCCGGACGCTCGGACTTGTTCAAGGCATCTCGACCCGCTACAGCGCAGCTTTTCAGCCCGCGCGAGCGCTTCCAGACGAGCTTTCGAGGCCCAGCAGGACCGGACGGGATTGCGTTCCTCTTAAACGCCATTCGCGCCAGGCAAGACTCCCATTGGGCCAAGCCCTAACTAAAACAGGATTACTCATGTCCTTTGCTTCCCTCGGTCTCTCCGAGGCTTTAGTCCGCGCCATCGAGGCAGCGGGCTATACCGAGCCTACTCCGGTGCAACAGCGGGCCATTCCCGCCGTGTTGCAAGGTCGCGACCTGATGGTCGCGGCACAGACAGGTACTGGTAAAACCGGCGGTTTCGCCCTTCCGATCCTGGAGCGGTTGTTCCCCAACGGTCATCCGGACAAATCCCAGCGTCACGGCCCGCGCCAACCGCGCGTACTGGTCCTGACCCCTACCCGCGAACTCGCGGCGCAAGTACACGAAAGCTTCAAGGTCTATGCCCGTGACCTGAAGTTCGTCAGCGCCTGCATCTTCGGCGGCGTCGGCATGAACCCGCAGGTTCAGGCCATGTCCCGGGGTGTCGACGTGCTGGTGGCCTGCCCTGGCCGCCTGCTCGACCTCGCCGGCCAAGGCAGCGTCGATTTGTCCCACGTGGAAATCCTCGTGCTGGACGAAGCCGACCGCATGCTCGACATGGGCTTCGTCCATGACGTGAAAAAAGTCCTGGCCCGTCTGCCGAGCAAACGTCAGAACCTGTTGTTCTCGGCGACGTTCTCCAAAGACATCACCGACCTCGCCGGCAAGCTGCTGCACAACCCGGAACGCATCGAAGTCACGCCGCCGAACACCACGGTCGAGCGCATCGAACAGCGCGTTTTCCGTCTGCCGGCCAACCACAAGCGTTCGCTGCTGGCGCACTTGATCACCGCGGGCGCCTGGGAACAGGTGCTGGTGTTCACCCGCACCAAGCACGGCGCCAACCGTCTGGCCGAGTACCTGGACAAACACGGCCTCAGCGCCGTCGCGATCCACGGCAACAAGAGCCAGAACGCCCGCACCAAAGCCCTGGCCGACTTCAAGGCCGGTGAAGTGCGCATCCTGGTTGCCACCGACATCGCCGCGCGCGGTCTCGACATCGACCAGTTGCCGCATGTGGTCAACTTCGAACTGCCGAACGTCGACGAAGACTACGTGCACCGTATCGGCCGTACTGGCCGGGCCGGTCGTTCGGGCGAGGCGATTTCGCTGGTCGCGCCGGACGAAGAGAAGCTGCTGAAAAGCATCGAGCGCATGACCCGGCAGAAGATTGCCGACGGCAACCTGATGGGCTTCGACTCCAGCGCTGTAGAAGCCGAGAAGCCGGAAGTGCGCGAGCGCCCGGATGTGCGTAACCCGCGCAACCCACGTGGCCCGCGCGGCGACGGGCCAAATGGCGGCGGCGGTGGCGGCGGCGGTCGTAAAGACAAAGGCAAGGACAAGGGCGGCAAGGAAAAACCTGCCGCCACTGGCCGTGGCGAGCGCCCGGCGCGTGAGCAGAAGCCACGCGAAGGCACCCCGGCGCGTGAACAACAGCGTCCGGCGCCACGTGCTGCCGCTGCCGACCGCGCTCCGGATGAGTTCCTGGACGACGATATCGATAACTTCGGTAACCGCGTCGACTATGTGCCTCAAGCCAAACCGTCTCAGGGCCGTGGTCGTCGTCCGGGGGCTCCGGCGCAAGGCGCGGCAACGGGCGCAGGCGCTGGTGCCGCGCGCACCGGCGGCAAGCCGCAGGGTCGCCAAAGTGGCCCACGCAGCAGCGATGGCGCCACCACCGGCACCCCGCCGGCCAAGCGCAATGGCCCACGCAGCGGTGCCCCACGTGACGGCCAGGCCCGTCGCGAAGAAAGTCGCAACCGTCGCCCTGCCCGTGACGAGCAGCCGCGTTCGGAACCGGCCGTGCAAAACCCGCGCGGCCCGGCCCCGAAGATCATCCATAAAGAGTCGAAAACCGATCGGTTCCCGACTCCTGAGCAACTGGATCAACTGCCAGGCCGCCCTCGCGGCGAAAAACCAGCATTGCTGACTCGCAACCGCTGATTTAACGCCGCACCAAAAAATGCCCCGGCTCGCGAGATCCGGGGCATTTTTGTTTTCCGGGACAGGCACAAATCTTCAACCCACCAAGGGATTTTGGTCATCCACAAAATGTGTGTTCACCGGTGATCAAAGGTTGGAGCGGGCTTGCTCGCGAAAGCGGTGTGTCAGACAACATCAATGTTGAATAAATGACCGCATTCGCGAGCAAGCCCCGCTCCCACAGGGGGATTTTTGCCCATCCACAAAAAGTAGGCTCACTGTCGTTCAAAGGTGGGAGCGGGCTTGCTCGCGAAGGCGGCGGGTCAGTCGACATCGATGATGAATGTTCGACCGCATTCGCGAGCAAGCCCGCTCCCACAAGGGGGGGTTGTGGTGGTTATGGCAGTTTTTCTGGGCAATAAAAAACGCCCCGGATCGTGGGATCGGGGGCGTTTTTGGGGCAGGCGAAAATTACTTCGCTTTGACACCTTCAAAGGTGATGTACAGATCAACCACGTCGGACTGCGGGCCCAGGTCCATCATCTTGCCGAAATCGGAACGCTTGATGCTGGTGGTGCCTTCGAAGCCGGCACGGTAGCCGCCCCATGGGTCTTTGCCTTCACCCAGGAACGTGGCTTTGACCACGATTGGCTTGGTCACGCCGTGGAAAGTCAGATCACCGGTCACGTCAGCAGTCACTTTGCCATCGGCATTTTTGCCGGTGGTTTTCACGCCGGTGGAGACGAACGTCGCCTTGGCATAGGTGCTCACGTCAAAGAAGTCTTTGCTGGCGATGTGCTTGTCACGTTCTGCGTTGTTGGTGAAAACGCTGGCGGTGTTCACGTTGAACTCGATCTTGCTGTCTTCCGGCTTGGCGGCGTCGAAGCTGAACTTGCCGTCGATGTCCTTGAACGTACCGGTGATGTAGCTGTAGCCCAAGTGGCTGATCTTGAAGTCAACGAAGGCGTGCTGGCCAGCCTTGTCGACGGTGTAGTCCGCAGCCATTACGTTGGCGGACAACAGGGCGGAACCGATTGCCAGAGCGGCGAGCGTCTTTTTCAACATGTTTTGTTTTCCTTTGGAGTCGAGGTTGTACGTCAGGCTTTGCGACCGAGCATTCGCTTGAGGGTCACATCGCGGTCGATAAAGTGGTGCTTCAATGCTGCCAACGCATGGAGACCGGAAAAAATTACCAGTAACCACGCCAGGTAAAGGTGAATCTCACCTGCCGTATCTGCCTGGTCCGGTAGTCCGGAAACCAGTGCAGGCACTTCAAACCAGTCAAACACCGGAATCCCGACACCCTCTGCGGTGGAAATCAGGTAACCGGCAATCATCACAGCGAACAGATTGAGATACAGAAAGCCATGGCCGAACTTGGCGCCAAGGCGCGTCATGCGGCTGTAGCTTTGCAGCGTCGGCGGCGGTGGGCTGATAAAGCGCCACAGCACGCGCAGCAACATGAACCCCAGCAATATCAAACCGATGCTCTTGTGCAGATCCGGCCCGGCCTTGCGCCATGGATCGTAATAGCCAAGGCCAACCATCCACAGACCCAGGCCGAACAATCCGAACACTGCCAGTGCTATGCCCCAGTGCAAGAAGATGCTGACCCAGCCGTAGCGAGCAGTAGAGTTTCGTAGTTGCATTGCCAAGTCCCTGTAAGTGCTGGCCCAAGACTATCGAGTTATCTATCGAATTAAAGCCGAAAATTTCGCTTTGAAATATCGAGAAATACGATCAAGAGTCTGAAATAGGTGCGTTAAGCAAAGATTAAAGACCAATTCGTTCGAAAAAATGGAGCCTGGACAAAGAACACTTGCGCCCCGGAATTTATTCGCCTTCCGATAATGCTTTTCGTCAGGCATAAAAAAACGCGACATCTCTGCCGCGTTTTTTCAATCTCGCAACTTATTGCGCCTTGGTTTCTGTCGCCGGAGTTGCCGCAGGTTTGGCCGCGGGTTTCTTCGCCGGTTCAGCTTTCTTGGCTGGCGCTTTGGCCGGCGCTTTTTTGGCTTCGGTTTTGGCCGCGGGCTTCTTCGCCGGCGCCTTGGTCGATGCCTTTTTAGCGGGCTCGGCTTTTACCGGGGTCGCGGGCTTCGGCGCTTCGACCGGTGCTGGCGCCGGCGTCGGAACAGGAGCCGGAGCAGGTGCCGGAGTCGGTGCTACCGGAGCCGCTGGCACGGGGGCCTTGGCCGGTTCTGGTTTGTCGTCGGAACCACCGAACAGGTTGGTGAAGAAGTTGCCTTTCTTCGCGGCTACCGCGCCAGCCGCTACTGCGGTCGCTGCCGGTACGACTTTCGCCGGTTCAAACGACTTGCCCGCCGCCAGGTCTTCAACCTGACTGGCCGCACGCTCGCCGCTACGCAATGCGCCTTCGAGTGTGCCCGGATACAACGTATCGGTGTGTTCGCCAGCAAAGGCTACACGTTGCAGCGGACGTTCCCACAAGCGCCAGTACTTGCTGATCTGGCCCGGACCGAAAGCCAGGTACGCGCCACCCATCGACGGGTCGGTGCTGTAGCGG
>NZ_JBNNWE010000157.1:0-7203 GCF_050280905.1 Pseudomonas sp. NPDC086278 | reverse complement strand
AGCAGCTGTTGCTTGAAGCCATAACTGGCGGTTTGGTAATAGGTGATGGCGCGGGTGATCAGTGGATCGCTGTCGGTGGCAAGCGACTCGCGACTGTCGGTCAACGCTTCATCGTGGCGGCGCAGGCCTTGGCGCGGGCTCAGGATCGCCAGATCGGTGCCATCGAACAAGCCCAGATGCTGATAATTGCCAACCACCACGCGGGGCGGCAGCGGATTGTCCTGCAACAGGTTGCGGCCGAAGAACGTCGACTGATAATCCAGGTTCAGCAGGCCTAGCAGCGTCGGCGCCAAATCAATCTGGCTGGCCAGTTGCGTCGTTTCCCGCGCCTCGATCAATTTCGGCGCGTAAATGAACAGCGGAATCTGATAGTTGCTGATCGGCAAGTCCTCCTTGCCCGCGCTGCCGGCGGTGTGGTCGGCGACGAAGACGAAGATCGTGTTATCAAACCACGGCTTTTGCCGGGCTTGATCGAGGAACTGACCGATGGCGTGGTCGGTGTACTTCACCGCGCCGTCACGGCCGTTGCCGGACTTGATATCGATCCGGTTGTCCGGGTAGGTGTAAGGCCGATGGTTGGACGTGGTCATCAGTTGCAGCAAAAACGGCTGTTGCCTGGCGTAGTCGGCGTCGGCCAGCTTCAGGGTCTGGGTGTAAAGGTCTTCGTCGGCCATGCCCCAGGCATTCTTGAAGTGGATCTCGGACTCAGCGACGCTGCTCTGGTCGACCACGCGGTAACCGTTACCGCTGAAGAACGCGTTCATGTTGTCGAAGTAACCGCGACCGCCGTACACAAATACGCTGTCGTAACCCACGGCGCCCAGTTGCTGGCCGAGGCTGGCAAAACCGCTTTCACGCCCCACGCGCTTGACGATCGAACGCCCTGGCGTTGGCGGGATCGCCAGCGTGATCGCTTCCAGGCCGCGATCGGTGCGGGTACCGGTGGCGTAGAAGTTGTTGAAGTACAGGCTCTGTTTGCGCAAGGTATCGAGGTTGGGGGTGAGGTTGCGGGTGTCACCGTTGCTGCCCATGTACTTGGCGCTGAAGCTTTCGATGGTCACCAGCACGATGTTGGGTTTTCGCAGCGCGCCCGGGTTGTCGATCATGCGGCGAATGTCCTGCGGGTCTTCGCCGATGAAGCGGGCGTTGGGTTCGCTCAGTTCGGCACGAATCTGCTGCGCAACGACCGCCGGCGGCAGGCTGCTGTAGAACTGCGGGTAGTCCAGTTCATTGTTGCGGAACGCGGCAAAGAACTGATACGGGCCGTTGCTCGCCAGTTCGTTCTGATAGGCGTTGCCGCCCTGCGCGCGGGGCGCGTCCTGGCTGAGCAACTGCAGGCTCACCCCGGCAACGACCAACAGGCCCACGGCGTTCAACAGGCGACTGCGCAATGGTGGCAACGGCGCATTCAGCGCGGCGTTGAACGGTTTGCGCAAGGCGAAACTCAAGGCGACAGCCAGCAGCGCGAGCAAGCTCAACAGGGTAAAGATCGGATAAGACTCAAGCAGGTTGTTCAACACTTCGTCGGAGTACACCAGGTAATCGACGGCGATGAAGTTGAAGCGCACACCAAACTCGTCCCAGAACAGCCACTCGGCCACCGCCACGAACAACATCGCGAACAGACTGACTGTCAGCAGCCCCTGAAGAAACCAGCGATGACCAGGGCGGCGCCACAAGGCTGGCGGGCACAGCAGCAAGTACAGGCCCATCGGCAAGGCTGCGTAGGCAACAAAACCCAAGTCGTACAGCATGCCGACGCCGAAAACCGACAGAGAGCCGTTACCCGCCTCGTCCAGGTGAGTGAGCAGGAGAACCGTTCGAGTCAGCAGGAAGATCGCCAGCCAAAGGCCGGTCACCAGCAGGAGAAAGCGCATTGGCGCCGTTTTCAGAACATCCATTGTGTATACATTCCTTAAGACCAATTGCGCGAGAGTCTCGCCCGCCCACTGTAGTCAGGTTGTGAACCGATAGTGAAAAACTTGTAAACGGCGCCATTTGGTTGAGCGATTCGATTCCACGACTCGCAACCCTAGCCGTGGGCCACGCTTGGCCTTAAGCTGCGCGGGCCAAGACGGCCGTTACTGTGTACGGAGGAGGTGCCCATGCGAATTTTATTGGTTGAAGACAACCGCGATATCCTGGCCAATCTTGCCGATTATCTGGGCCTCAAGGGCTACACCGTGGATTGCGCGCAGGACGGTTTGTCGGGCCTGCACCTGGCCGCCACCGAGCATTACGACTTGATCGTGCTCGACATCATGCTGCCCGGCATCGACGGCTACACCCTGTGCAAACGCCTGCGCGAAGACGCCCGCCGCGACACGCCGGTAATCATGCTCACCGCCCGCGATCAACTGGACGACCGGCTGCAAGGCTTCAAGTCCGGCGCCGACGATTACCTGATCAAACCGTTCGCCCTGTCCGAACTGGCCGCGCGTATCGAGGCGGTCATGCGACGCGCCCAGGGCGGTGGTCGTCGCACCTTGCAGGTCGCCGATCTGAGTTACGACCTCGACACCCTGGAAGTGACCCGCGAAGGCCGCCTGCTGAAACTCAACCCGGTGGGGCTGAAACTGCTGGCCGTGCTGATGCAAAAAAGCCCGCACGTGCTGCGCCGGGAAATTCTCGAAGAAGCCCTGTGGGGCGATGACTGCCCGGACAGCGACAGCCTGCGCAGCCACGTCCATCAACTGCGTCAGGTGATCGACAAACCGTTCGCCAAACCGTTGCTGCAAACCGTGCACGGTGTGGGTTATCGCTTGGCCGAGGGCCGTGATGGAGTTTAAGCAGAGCCTTGCTCAACGGATCATCATCGCCTTTGCGTTGATGAGCGCGCTGGTGGCCGGGGCCTTCGCCATGGGCATTGTGGCGACCGTGCACCTGGTCGAAGAAAAACTGATTTCGGCGGGCCTCGGCGGCGACTTGCAACGGCTATTGCTGATGGACAGCGTCTCTGACTGGAGCCACCGCCCCGAACCGGATCAGTTGTTCTATTTCAGCGGCGGGCCGGGTGATTTCGAGTTGCCCAAGGACCTGCGCCATCTGGAACCGGGTTTCCACGAAGTGTTTCGTGAACAGCTGTCCTATCACGCCATGGTCGAAATCGTCGACGGTCGGCATTACGTGCTGTTGCAGGATCAAAGCGATTTTGAAGAACGTGAACGAGTGCTGTTCGCCGTGGTGCTGGTGGGCTTCGTCCTCAGCCTGGCGCTGGCGGTGTTCCTCGGTTGGGTGCTGGCGCGCAAAGTGATGGCGCCGGTGGTGCGACTGGCCCGTCAGGTGCGCCATCGCGATCAGTTGCTTGGCCTCGCGCCACCGCTGGCGCCGGACTATGCCGCCGACGAGGTGGGCGAACTGGCTGTAGCCTTCGACGCCACTCTCGGGCGTTTGCGTCAGGCGTTGAGCCGTGAGCGGCTGTTCACCAGCGACGTCAGCCACGAACTGCGCACACCGTTGATGGTGCTGGCCAGTTCCTGTGAGCTGTTGCTGGAAAATCCCGGCATCGACCAGCGCGGTCGGGCGCAGGTCGAGCGCATTGCTCGTGCTTGTGAAGAGATGCGCGAGCTGGTGCAAACCTTCCTGATGCTGGCCCGCGCTCAGCGCGAAGACGCCAGCATGGCGCCGCAGCAATCGTTGAGCCAGGTGGCCGACGGGTTGCTCAATCAGTGGCGCGAACCCATTGAGGCCAAGGGCCTGACGCTGAACTTCGAGCCCGGCCATCCGCTGAGCACCTGCTACAACGCCACGCTGCTGCACGCGGTCATGGGCAACCTGTTGCGTAACGCGCTGCATTACACCGAGCGCGGGTTTATTCGCCTGACGCTGACGGCCACCGGCTTCACGGTCGAAGACAGCGGCGTGGGCATTCCCGAGGAAAAACGCGAGGCGATGTTCGAACCGTTCGTGCGCGGCACTGAAAAACGCGGTGAGGGGCTGGGTCTGGGACTGTCGCTGGTGCAAAGGATCTGTGAAAACCAGGGCTGGACCGTCAGCCTGACGAACATGGAGCCCAATGGCTGTCGTTTCCAGGTGGAACTGCGCCAAAAGTGATCTGATCGGCGTATTGAAAAAAAAAAGGTGGCCCCGCGCCATCTTATTTCCCTGTAAAACCCTGAAATACTTCGGGGTTTTACACGACAATATTTTCACAAAGGCATGACCTGACGCTGACACAAATCTACCTAAGGTAGTCGTCATCAGTAGTTCAGGAGACCTTAACGATGACTGCCCCGATCAAATTAGACTTCTCGGAAAAGTACGACGACCAACACGCTCAACGTTACTTGCGCAAACATCAGGATGGCATCGGCCGTCGACTGTCCCACTGGCGTGACGAGCAGATGGCGCGGAAGGCGCTGGCGCTGGTCGGCGAACCGGGGCTGGTCCTCGACCTGCCGAGTGGTGCAGGGCGTTTCTGGCCCTTGCTGGCGGAAAAAGCCAACCGTGCCATCATCGGAGCCGACAACTCCGAGTCGATGCTGAAGATCGCCACCCAGTCGCAACCGGCTGACGTGGTGAAACGGGTACAACCCTTGCACACTTCTGCATTCGACATTGCCTTGCCTGATAACGCCGTCGACAGCATCTTCTGCATGCGTTTGCTCCACCACATCGGTGAAGCGGAGCATCGACTGGCCATTTTGCGTGAGTTCGAACGTGTCACCCGTGACAGCGTGATCATTTCGTTGTGGGTGGACGGTAATTTCAAGGCCTGGAAGCGCAAGCGCTCGGAGCAGCGGCGTGGGCAGGAAGGTTACCAAAACCGATTTGTGTTACCGGCAGCTACGGTGGAAAAAGAATTCGAGCAAGCGGGGTTCCGCATTCAGGAACAACTGGACTTTATTCCGCTCTATGCGATGTGGCGGGTTTACGTATTACGCAAGAGGTAACAGGATGGCAGTGCATTTTGCAGCAGAAGCGGAAGTCGCTCCCCAGGACCGTTTCGACTATTACTGGAACCAGCGCGGTGAATGGGTAGAAGAGCCCAACGTCCGTCGCGGCGGTGAGAGTGGCGTGCAGCGGGTACGGGGCAGCGATGGGCAATTGCTCTACGCCAAGCGTCAGACCGGGCATATCTACCGCAGCTGGCTGCATCCGTTCGGCCGTCCGACCGTGTTGCGCGAGCAAGATGCACTCATCGGTCTGCGCGCGCTGGGTGTGCGGGTTCCGGAAATCGTTTTCTGCGGTGCACAACGCGATCCCGTGCACAAATGGCGCGCACTGCTGGTGACCAAATCGCTGGACGGTTTCGAGGAAATCGAACACTGGTACGCCGGCGGTGGCCGCGAGCGCCATGGTGAGGCGGTGCACGAGCGTGTGTTGAAGGACCTCGCCGAAAACCTCGCCCGCATGCACAAGGGTCGTTGGCAGCACAGTTGCATCTACATCAAGCACGTATTCGTGCGGGTCACTGGTGAAGGTGAATCGGCCACAGCCGAGATCGCCCTTATCGATCTGGAGAAGTGCCGGCAACGCCTGACGGCTCAGCGCGCCGCCGCCCATGACATGAAACAGCTGCGCCGCCACTCGTCGTTCAGCGACACCGACTGGAAAAATCTGGTCTACCTTTACGAGAAGGCGTTTGGCAGCGCTATCAAAGGTTTATAGCGATGAAACTCGAAATTGCACGAGGTTTGTTTTTCGTTGGAGCCTTGGCAGTTGCTTCATTGGCGCTGGCGGCCTGGGAGCAGCCAAGCACGCAGTTCCTCAGCTCGGTGAGCAGTGATGCTCACTGCCCGTTGCCGCGAGCGGCCAAAGCCAACGTGGCGGCCCAACCCGATCATGATTTGCTGTTGCTCATGTTCGGACTCGCTCAGGGAATGAGGCCGCAAAGTTGACCAGACTGAAGCCAAAATAAAAGGCCTCGCAGATGCGAGGCCTTTTTTATTGCGAGGGTTTTACCCACTGTGGGAGTTTTATGGGTGTTCTTTAGCGTCGGGTTTGGCCAGCAGCGTGTAAATGCACGGCAATACGAACAACGTAAACAACGTACCGATCGACATGCCCGTAGCGATCACCATGCCGATATCAAACCGGCTCACCGCGCCCGCGCCCGTGGCGATAATCAGCGGCAGCATGCCAAACACCATCGCCGCCGTGGTCATCAGCACCGGGCGCAAGCGGATGGCCGCGGCTTCCTCGACCGCCTCCCGAGGCGTCAGGCCCTTTTCCTTGCGCAACTGGTTGGCGAACTCGACGATCAGAATGCCGTGCTTGCTGATCAAACCAATCAGCGTCACTAGCCCGACCTGGGTGTAGATGTTCATGCTCGACCAGCCGAGGAACAGCGGAATCAACGCGCCGCAGATCGACAGCGGCACCGTCACCAGAATCACCAGCGGGTCGCGGAAGCTTTCGAACTGGGCCGCCAGCACCAGGAAAATGATCGCCAGCGCCAGAGCGAAGGTCACCCACAATGCGCTGCCTTCCTGCACGTATTGCCGCGACGCACCGGCGTAATCGATGGCATAGCCCGCCGGCGCTTCTTCCAGGGTGATCTGGCGCACAGTGTCGATGGCTTCCCCCATGCTCACCAGCGGCACGCCGGAAAGAATGGCCGAGTTGAGCTGCTGGAACTGGTTCAACTGCCGCGGTCGCGCGCGGTCGGTCACGGTGATCAGCGTTGACAGCGGCAGCAACACGCCTTGGGTGTTCTTCACGTAATAGTTGTTCAGCCAGTCGGGGTTGTCGCGAAACGGCCGCTCGACCTGTGCGATGACTTTGTAGCTGCGACCTTCAATGGTGAAGCGGTTGATCTCCGCCTCACCCAACAACGTTGCCAGGGTGCCGCCCAGGTCCTGCATCGACACGCCCATCTGTGCGGCCTTCTCCCGATCGATATCGACCACCACTTCGGGCTTGTCGAAGGCCAGGTCGACGTCGACGAAAGCAAACTTGCCGGACTCCATCGCGCGTTTTTTCACCCGGTCCATCACTTGCAGCAGCGAGGGGTAATCGTTGGCGGTGTTGATCACGAACTGGAACGGCAAGCCTTCGCCAGTGCCGGGCAAGGAGGGCAGGTTGAAACCAAACACCTGCAAGCCGGGAATGCTCGCCAGTTTGCCCTGCACCTGCGGCAGGATCTGCATCTGCGTGCGGCTGCGCTCGTTCCACGGCTTGAGCAGGAAGCCGCCGATCCCCGACTGCACGCCGTTGAATCCATTGATCTGGAACGAGGAGTAATACTCGGGAAACTCTTTG
>NZ_JBNNWE010000156.1:0-7234 GCF_050280905.1 Pseudomonas sp. NPDC086278 | reverse complement strand
ACGCTGCGGGCGTTGCTCGATCAGGCATTACAGGCGCATCACATTGAATTGCAGGCGATCAAGGCCTTGGCCAGCATCGATCTGAAACGCGATGAACCGGGCCTGAACGAACTCGCCGAGCAACTGGGACTCGAGGTGATGTACTTCAGCAGCGAACAACTGGCTGCCTATCAACCTCGGCTCAGCCATCAATCGCAAATCGCCTTCGAACGCACCGGCTGCTACGGGGTCGCAGAAAGCGCTGCCCTCGCGCTCGCCGAACACCTGACCAACACACCCGCGAAGTTGCTGATTCCACGGCAAAAATACGCACAGGCGACCCTCGCATTAGCGGGCGCTGCATAAAATCCCCGATAATCCCCGCCTTCGATCATGAGCATTCTTCATCTGAAGCCTTGCCCAAGCCCTTTTCTGACAGGAAACGATGATGACCGTCTATTTCATTGGCGCAGGTCCCGGCGACCCGGAACTGATCACCGTCAAAGGCCAGCGGCTGATTCGCAGCTGCCCGGTGATCATCTATGCCGGCTCGCTGGTGCCCGGTGCCGTACTCGAGGGTCATAGCGCTGAACAAGTGGTCAACAGCGCTGAATTGCACCTGGAACAGATCATCGAACTGATCAAGACTGCCCACGCCAAGGGTCAGGACGTGGCGCGGGTGCATTCCGGCGACCCGAGTCTTTATGGCGCGATTGGCGAGCAGATTCGTTATCTGCGCGAATACGCCATTCCGTTTGAAATCATTCCCGGTGTAACTGCCACGGCCGCCTGTGCGGCACTGTTGGGCACCGAACTGACGCTGCCGGATGTGTCGCAAAGTGTCATTCTGACCCGCTACGCCGATAAGACGGCGATGCCGGCCGGTGAGGAGCTGGGCAGCCTGGCGCAACACGGGGCAACCATGGCGATTCATCTGGGGGTGAATCACCTGGATAAGATTCTGGCCGAATTGCTCCCGCATTACGGCGCCGACTGCCCGATCGCGGTGATTCACCGGGCGACCTGGCCGGATCAGGATTGGGTGGTGGGAACGCTGCAGGACATTGCCGAGAAGGTCGCGGCCAAGGGGTTTCGGCGTACGGCGTTGATTCTGGTGGGTCGGGTGTTGGGCAGTGATCAGTTCAGTGAGTCGTCGCTGTATCGCGCGGGGCATGCGCATTTGTATCGCCCTTAGCGGCCTCTTCGCGAGCAAGCCCGCTCCCACATTGGAGCTGCGGCGTTCGCAAATCCCCTGTGGGAGCGGGCTTGCTCGCGAAGACGTCTTTAACAGTCAGCCATAAAAAAACGGCGCTCACGGGGCGCCGTTTTTTTATGTTTGCAGCGAACACCTTACTCAGTAGTAGGCGTTTTCTTTCTGCGTGTGGTCGGTCACGTCGCGAACACCCTTGAGCTCGGGAATACGCTCGAGCAAGGTACGCTCGATGCCTTCACGCAGGGTGACGTCAGCCTGGCCGCAGCCTTGGCAACCGCCGCCGAACTTCAGTACGGCGATGCCGTCTTCGACCACATCGATCAGGCTGACCTGACCGCCGTGGCTCGCGAGCCCCGGGTTGATCTCGGTTTGCAGGTAATAGTTGATGCGCTCGTTGACCGGGCTGTCGGCGTTGACCATCGGCACTTTGGCGTTTGGCGCCTTGATGGTCAGCTGACCACCCATGCGGTCGGTGGCGTAGTCGACAACCGCGTCGTCCAGGAAAGCTTCGCTGAACGAATCGATATAAGCGGTGAAGCTTTTCAGCCCCAGCGCGGTGTCTTCAGGTTTTTCTTCGCCCGGCTTGCAGTAAGCAATGCAGGTTTCGGCGTACTGAGTGCCAGGCTGGGTGATGAAGACGCGGATACCGATGCCTGGGGTGTTCTGCTTGGAGAGCAGATCAGCCAGATAATCGTGGGCGGCGTCAGTGATGGTAATAGCGGTCATGGAAACTCCTCGCAGGCGTGGGCGCAGTTTACGCCAATCATCGCGCGGCACAAAGTCCTAGTATTTTTGTCGGGAAAGAACGGCAAGCGCTTTATTCGACGATTCGCCGTCGATCAAGCCTTTAAGCCACCGATAGCTGCTTTTTTCCACAAATTCATAACTTGCCCAGGAAGCCAGGCCGATGAATGCAGCGCAGACGCCGAACATGGCGTAGGGATTGATGCCATAACGCTGCGCGACAAAACCACCGGCGGACAGCACCAACACATGCATCAGGTACACCGAGTAGGAACTGTTGCCGAGCACTTTGAACACCCGGCTGCCAGCGAAAAAGCGCTCCAGCGACATGCACGCTATCACCAGCACCGCACTCGGCAGCCCCCACGCCAGAAACCGAGGTTGGGGTGCCCAGTGATAAATCGCCCACAGCGCGCCCGTGATTCCCAGTAGCGGCAGGCACAATCGCGGAATAATCCAGCCACGCCGGAACGCCATGCCGATGGCGATCCCCAGCAGAAACTCATAAACAATATCCACGCGGTAGAACGTACTGATCCAGCCGTAACCGGTCCACGCCTGACACACCGCGAACAACAGCGCCGCCACAATCATCAGCCGTGCCTGTACACGAAACAGCAGGGCCCAGGCGAACAACACATAGAAGAGCATTTCGTAATTGAGGGTCCAACCGACATTGAGCGTCGGATAGATCCCATAGCCGCCGGGGTTTTCCGAGGGAATAAACAGCAACGACAGCAGAAAATGCGCCCAGTCGACCTTCTGGTCCGGCAACACCGGCCGCGCGAATACCACCACCAGCGCCATCAGCGCTGTGTACAGCCAATAGGCCGGCACAATGCGCGACAGCCGGTACAGCAGAAAGCGTGTGGGCGGCAGGGATTTGTCTTGGGTCGAAAGGAAAATCACCAAGCCGCTGATGACGAAGAAAATGTCGACGCCCACTGCGCCCTTGTCGATAAACAGCTGACCGATCGGGCCATTGGCCTTGAAGTCGAAGAAAATCTGCATGAAATGGTGGCAGACCACGGTCCAGGCGGCGAGCGCACGCAGTGCCTGTACTGAAATCAACATCAACTGCCCTCCAGATCAGTCCTCGACCCCCTGCCATTGACCCTGTGGGAGTTAGCTCCCACAGGGTTGTGTGGTGTCTCAGGATTGGGACAGCAGCGACCTGTCAAAAGTCGATCAAAGATTCTCGTAGCGGTTCATGTCCAGCACACCCTCTTCCTCCGGGTCCGTCTCGTGGAGGTATTGGCTCAGATCATGGAAGTAGAACCAGAACTGCGGATGGCTGCGGCGAATGCCCCAGCGCTCGACGATTTTCTCGAAGCGATTGGCATCTTTGGCGCTTTCCATCGCCGCCACGAACTCCGGAACCTGATCGGCCGGGATATTGAACATGAAGTTCGGATAACTACTGAGCACGCCCGGGTAAATGGTCAGCGTGTCCAGCCCCGGTTGATAGCGAAGTGATTCGCCCAGCATAAACGCCACGTTGCTGTGCGCGCGGTTGCGCAGCAGGCTGTAAATCTCGCGCTTGCCGCTCGCGGTTTCGATGCGCAACATGGTCGCTTCAGGCAACTGATCAATGACCCTCAGACCGGCGGCCGGGCGCGACGTCAGGCTGCTCAAAGCCTGCTCGGCATCCTGCAATGCCGGGTCGATGTTCGGCCGCGAGCAATACGCCCCGTCGCAGCGGTTGATCGGGTCGGGTCTGGCGTTGAGGTCGCCGTAACGCGCGAGCAGTTGCGTCGCGAAGTCGCGTTTCGGGTCTTTCTCGTCGAGTTTCAGCGCAGTCGGCTTGTCGTCGTCGATGGCTTCGTAATCCAACCACATCTTGATCTCACCGCTGGTTTGATACCAATCGTCGAGGTAGGCGTCGCGTGAGTTGGCCGGCATCAGCCGCAGGAAGTTCTGCTCGGCGCCGTTGCGGATCAGGTCGAAATACAGCCGCGTTTGCGCCTGATGGGAAACATTGCCGTACACATCGAAGTTAACCGCCAACTGGTAATACGTGCGCTCCAGCAACGGGTAATCAAACAGCCATATGGTTTGCGGCACCTCACCGATCAGTCCCTTGACGACCGAAGCGCTGTCATAGTGGCGAAAGATGCTCAGCAACGCGTTGTCATTGCCAGCCCACAAGGTCGACCAGCTCGGCGCCGGGATATCAGCGTAGCTGTCGCGGCGCAGGGCCTGATATTCGTTGCGCTTGTCGCGGTAATCGTGCCAAAGCGTGAGGACGCTGCCGACGTCGTCGTCCTGTCCCGGCATCGCCAGCAACGGCGTGGCCTGGCCGCGATAGTTCGGGTCGGTGACATAGAGGTCGTGCTCCGGCGCCTGGAACAGCGCCCAGAAGTTGTCGCGGATCACATCCGTGGCGATCTGGCCACGGCACACCGGGCCGCGAATGAAGGTGCGCACAAAGTACTCGGCGTTATCGAGCATGAATTGATAACGCGCCTGCACCGGAATCGCTTCAAACGTGGAAAACGGATTCGCCCGACGTTCCGGCCCGTAGCCCGGCAAGGCATCGACTTTCCAATTGCCGCTATAAAACAGACTTTTGACCCGCGCCATCTTCGCCGCGCTCAGCGGGTAGGTGATGTGAGTTTTCTGCACAATCACGCCTTGCACCGGCCATAGGCGGTAATACACCTGCGTGCCGGGATCGTCATCGGGGCGCCGTGTACTGATCAGGTCAATCGGCTGGCCGGTCGGCGTGCGCGAACGCACCCACTGAAAGAAATGCCCCGGCTCGCCGTCATTGAAGTAGATATGGGCGAGAAACCAGTGCTCGAACAACCAGCGCCCGACCAGGCTCTCGCGGGCACCCGGTGAATTAAGCAGGTTTTCCCACTGCACCACCTGCATCGCTTCCTTGGCGGAAGGCACCAGGCCCTGCTCGTCAATCGGCGCGCCCGAAGCCAGCCAGCGCTGGAGCGTCTGGTATTGCTGATCGGTCAAGCCGGTGACCGCCAGCGGCATGCCTTCCTTTGGATGAGCGCTGGCATAATTGCCGAACTCGCCCGGCATGGCGCACATGTTTTCCCGGTTCAGGCCAAGAACGATGTCTTCCGGCAGTTTTGCGTTGGGCGTAACGGGGGTGTTGTGACCCAACTCCAGCATCCGCGCCATCAACGCGGCCTGGCTGCCCTGCCCGTCAATCACCGGATAGAAGCCCTTTTGCTCCCAGGCCTGTTTGCCGAAAGCGTCGTAAAACAGTCGGGTCGGCGCGGCGGCCTGGCTGCGCTCGCCGTCATAGACCGGCACCTTGTTCGCGCCACGCGCCGCGCCCTCGCCGCTGCCCAGGTTGAGCTGACAGGCTGCGTCGTTGCACGCGTGGCAGGCGACGCACTTCTCGGTGAAGATCGGTTGAATGTCGCGGCTGTACGAGATGGCAGGCGAAACGGCTGGACTCTGCGCAGCGGCACTCCAGCTTAAGCACAGCATAAAAATGCCGGTGATGACGCGATACGACATGTCCTTGGTCCTGATCCTGAAAACGCCGCGATTCTACCGTGATGGCATCCGAACTAACATGAGCGATATTCATGCAAATCCCGCACATGCTCTAAAAGCGCACAGGTTTGCTATGATCCCGCTCCTTCGTCATGGTCTTCCGAGTAGTTCTAATGTCCGATCGCAGCGTTCGCCTTCAAGCTCTCAAGCACGCCCTTAAAGAGCGCATTCTGATTCTCGACGGCGGCATGGGCACGATGATCCAGAGCTACAAGCTCGAAGAACAGGATTACCGTGGCAAACGCTTTGCCGACTGGCCCAGCGACGTCAAAGGCAACAACGACCTGTTGGTGCTGACGCGCCCGGACGTGATCGGCTCCATCGAGAAGGCGTACCTGGATGCCGGCGCTGACATTCTCGAGACCAATACCTTCAACGCCACCCAGGTTTCCCTGGCCGATTACGGCATGCAAGGCCTAGCGTACGAATTAAACGTAGAAGGCGCACGGCTGGCGCGCAAGGTCGCCGACGCCAAGACCTTGGAAACACCGGAAAAACCGCGCTTCGTCGCCGGTGTGATCGGGCCGACCAGTCGTACCTGCTCGCTGTCGCCGGACGTGAACAACCCCGGTTACCGCAACGTGACCTTCGATGAACTGGTGGAAAACTACACCGAGGCCACCAAAGGCCTGATCGAAGGCGGTGCCGACCTGATCCTGATCGAAACCATTTTCGACACCCTGAACGCCAAAGCCGCGATCTTCGCCGTGCAAGGCGTGTTCGAAGAGCTGGGCATTGAATTGCCGATCATGATTTCCGGGACCATCACCGACGCCTCCGGTCGCACCTTGTCGGGCCAGACCACCGAAGCCTTCTGGAACTCGGTGGCCCACGCCAAACCGATCTCGGTCGGCCTCAACTGTGCCCTCGGCGCCAGCGAATTGCGCCCGTACCTGGAAGAGCTGTCGAACAAGGCCGGCACCCACGTCTCGGCGCACCCGAACGCCGGCCTGCCGAACGAATTCGGCGAGTACGACGAGCTGCCGTCGCAAACCGCCAAGGTCATCGAAGAATTCGCCCAAAGCGGCTTCCTCAACATTGTCGGCGGCTGCTGCGGCACCACGCCGGGCCACATCGAAGCCATCGCCAAAGCCGTGGCCGGTTATGCACCGCGGGTGATTCCGGACATTCCAAAAGCTTGCCGCCTGTCCGGCCTGGAACCGTTCACCATCGATCGCAGCTCGTTGTTCGTCAACGTCGGCGAACGGACCAACATCACCGGTTCCGCCAAGTTCGCCCGGCTGATCCGTGAAGACAACTACACCGAAGCGCTGGAAGTCGCCCTGCAACAAGTTGAAGCCGGTGCTCAGATCATCGACATCAACATGGACGAGGGGATGCTCGATTCGAAGAAGGCCATGGTGACCTTCCTCAATCTGATTGCCGGCGAACCGGACATCTCTCGCGTGCCGATCATGATCGACTCCTCCAAGTGGGAAGTGATCGAAGCCGGCCTGAAGTGCATTCAGGGCAAGGGCATCGTCAACTCGATCAGCATGAAGGAAGGCGTCGAGCAGTTTATTCACCACGCCAAATTGTGCAAGCGCTACGGCGCCGCCGTGGTGGTGATGGCCTTCGACGAAGCCGGCCAGGCCGATACCGAAGCGCGCAAGAAAGAAATCTGCAAACGCTCCTACGACATTCTGGTCAACGAAGTCGGCTTCCCGCCGGAAGACATCATCTTCGACCCGAACAACGAGAAACCCTGTTCAACTGGCTCGCCCCTTATGTTCCCGGAGCCAAGGTGTTCGACCCGTTCGCCGGCAGCGGCGC
>NZ_JBNNWE010000155.1:0-7353 GCF_050280905.1 Pseudomonas sp. NPDC086278 | reverse complement strand
GGAGCGAGGCAAGAGCGCGAAAGTCGCGCTGATCGCCTGCATGCGGATACTGTTGATCCGGCTGAATGCCATGCTGCGCGACGGCACCGAATGGCAGTGACGAATGGCAGGGTTAAGACAGTTGCTCCCACAGGGGGGGTGGATTTAATTCGATTAATATCTGGATAAATTGCTTAAATTTAGATGCGTGGATGGTTAAAAGCTTTAAATGCCGATTTTTATCGGTTATAAAGTCGCCACTGCCCACGCTAAAAGCATTTGCCCGGAGATGATTCATGAGTCGTGTCGTTACCGTTGCCGCCACCCAGATGGCCTGTTCCTGGGACCTTGAAGCCAACATCGAGACCGCCGAGAAGCTGGTCCGCGAGGCGGCCGCCAAAGGCGCGCAGATTATCCTGATTCAGGAACTGTTCGAGGCGCCGTACTTCTGTCAGAAGCCCAATCCGGACTATCTGCAGCTGGCGACTTCGGTAGAAGACAACGTCGCCATCCGGCATTTCCAGAAAGTCGCTAAAGAGCTGCAAGTGGTGCTGCCGATCAGCTTCTACGAATTGGCGGGTCGTGCGCGCTTCAACAGCATCGCGATCATCGATGCCGACGGCAGCAACCTCGGGATTTATCGGAAAAGCCACATCCCGGACGGCCCCGGCTACCACGAGAAGTATTACTTCAACCCGGGTGACACCGGTTTCAAAGTGTGGAACACCCGTTACGCGAAAATCGGCGTGGGCATCTGCTGGGATCAGTGGTTCCCGGAGTGCGCGCGCAGCATGGCGTTGCTCGGCGCGGAAATTCTGTTCTACCCGACCGCCATCGGCAGCGAGCCGCACGACAAGACCATTTCGTCCCGTGATCACTGGCAGCGTGTGCAACAAGGCCACGCCGGCGCCAACCTGATGCCGCTAGTGGCCAGCAACCGCATCGGCAACGAGGAGCAGGACGGTTACGACATCACCTTCTACGGCTCGTCGTTCATCGCCAACCAGTTTGGCGAAAAGGTCCAGGAACTCGATAAAACCGAAGAAGGCGTGCTGGTGCAGCGTTTCGATCTCGACGAACTGGAGCACATTCGCAGCGCATGGGGCTCGTTCCGTGATCGTCGCCCGAACCTATACAATGCGCTCAAAACCCTCGACGGTTCCCTGGAGTCCTGACTGCATGACCACTCTGAATAGCACCCCGCGCGCCGACGGCTTCTACATGCCCGCCGAGTGGGCGCCCCAAACCCAGACCTGGATGATCTGGCCCGAGCGCCCGGACAACTGGCGCCTGGGTGGCAAACCGGCGCAAGCCGCGCACGTCGCGGTGGCCAAAGCCATCGCCCGGTTTGAACCGGTGACCGTGGCGGTGTCCGCCGGCCAGTACGAAAATGCCCGCGCCCGCCTCGATGTGCCGAATATTCGGGTGGTCGAAATGTCCAGCGACGATGCCTGGGTGCGCGACACGGGCCCGACATTCGTCATCAACAACACGGGCGAAGTCCGCGGTGTGAACTGGGACTTCAACTCTTGGGGCGGTTTCGACGGTGGCCTCTATTCGCCGTGGAATCGCGACTCGCAAGTCGGCGGCAAAATTCTGGAGATCGAGCGCAGCCAGCGTTACCGCACCGAAGGCTTCGTGCTCGAAGGCGGCTCGATCCATGGCGACGGCGAAGGCACCCTGATCACCACCGAAGAATGCCTGCTCAACCGCAACCGCAACCCGCACCTTAATCGTGCAGAAATCGAAGCGGTGCTCAGCGCTCATTTGGCTGTGGATAAGATCATCTGGCTGCCAGACGGTTTGTTCAACGACGAAACCGACGGTCATGTGGATAACTTCTGCTGCTACGTTCGCCCCGGCGAAGTGCTGCTGGCGTGGACCGATGACCCGCAGGACCCGAACTTCCCGCGCTGCCAGGCCGCGATGAGAGTGCTGGAAAGCAGCACCGACGCCAAGGGGCGCCCTTTTGTGGTGCACAAGATGCCGATTCCGGGGCCGCTGTACGCGACTGAAGAAGAGTGCGCTGGCGTCGACCCGGTGGACGGTACCCAGGAGCGTAACCCGAGCGTGCGTCTGGCCGGTTCCTACGTGAACTTCCTGATCGTCAACGGCGGGATCATCGCGCCAAGCTTCGACGATCCACTGGATGGTCCGGCCAAAGAGATTTTGCAGAATCTGTTCCCGCAGCACGAAGTGGTGATGGTGCCGGGCCGCGAACTGTTACTGGGCGGCGGTAACATCCACTGCCTTACCCAACAACAGCCTGCGCCGCACAAAGAGTGAGTGGGGTTGTAACAGCTTGAGTTGATTAAAAAACAACCTGATTGGCGTTTACCCACCGGCGTTTGACAAGAAGCCCGCAGCCCAACTGGACCGCGGGCTTCTTTGTATCCGCTTGTCGACACTTGTGAAACATTGGCACAGCTCTTGTATCTCTGATGATGCGAAACAGGGAGGGGTAGAACTTCGATGTTCTGTCATAAACCTTGGATAAGTTAGCCGCTCACAAACCGGGAGAGAGCGCCGAAATGAACGCCGAAGTGAACGTAGTGAGCGAGCGGGCGTTGCATCCCCTGACAATTAAAAGCGAATCGCTCCAGGTTCTGGCGCACTGGTTGAAGTCCAATGGAACGCGTCAGATCAGAGAACCTGATCCGCGCCGGATGATGATCGAGCGTTACCCCGCTGGTTTGTTCAGCGAGGCGGAACTGGAAGCCTTGTGGGATGTGATGGAAGGATAAGAAACACACAACGGATTGATGAAAGCGCTGCCGGGATGGCGGCGCTTTTTTATGGGCGATGGTTTCAAGATCACCGTAACCCCCCTGTGGGAGCGGGCTTGCTCGCGAAAGCGGTCGTTAATTCAACATCAATGTCGACTGATCCGACGCCTTCGCGAGCAAGCCCGCTCCCACAGTAGATCGGTGTGACCGGTTTATGTCTGGTCAGCACCGGTTCGGTGGTGTTTAGAAGCTGTAGGTGCCGGTCACCACTAGGCTGCGCGGTTCGCCCGGTTGAATCTGGTAGGCGCTGGTGGCCGACGAGTAATAGGTCTTGTCGCTGATGTTGTTCAACGCCGCGCGCAAATCCCAGTCCTTCTGCCGGAAACCGGCCAGCGCGTCCCAGCGGCCATAACCCGGCAGCACGACGGTGTTGAGGTTGTCGGCATAGCGCTGACCCACCAGCGTCAAACCGGTTTCGGCGTACCAGCCCATTTCCGGTTTCCAGGTCAGGAACAGGTTGCCGTTGTGCTTGGCTACGTTACTGATGCGTTTGCCTTCGAAGCCGTTATTGTCTTTGACGACCGTCGCGTCCTGCACGCCCACGCCACCGCGCACGTACCAGTTGCCAACGATATTGCCGGTGGCGGTCAGTTCGACGCCGCGGGAACGTTGCAGGCCGGTCAGCAAAGTCACGGTCGGATCGTTCGGATCGCTGGTGCGACGGTTGGCGAGTTCCAGTTCGTAAATCGCCAGCGTGGTGCTCAGGCGATCGTCGAGCCAGTCGCTCTTCACCCCGATTTCTTTCTGTTTGGTCAGCTCCGGGCTCAAGTCGTTGCTGTTACCGGCCGCGCCTGGGGTGATACCGATCAGACCGCCACCGACCGGGGAAAAGGTCTTGGTCCAGGACGCATAAAAGGAATGATTCTGCAGCGGCGTCCATACCAGGCCGACACGCGGGCTGGTGCTGTGGCTATCACGGTCTTCGGAAATGTTGCGCAGCTTGTTGGTCGACTCGATGTCGAACGTGTCGTAGCGCAGACCGCCCAGCAATTGCCATTGATCGTTCAGGCGCAGTTGATCCTGAACGTACACGGCACGGCTTTCGACTTCGGTGTGAGTGCTGCTCGACACTTGCATGCGGCCGGTGTGGCGCAGGTCGCGATTCGGGTTGTAGAGGTCCAGCGCCGGCACCGGTGAACTGCCGCGCCCCGAGGTGGCGGCGTTGTACAGCGTCGGGTCGCGGCGCTGACTGCCGATCTCGACGCCGGTCAGCAAACGATGCTCCAGGCCGAACGTATCGAAACCGCCCTCCAGCTCGACATTGTTGAACACGTTGCGGGTGGTCAGGTCTTGCTGCCAGTGCTGACGCGTGACCTGGGTGGCCGGGGTGTAGCCGGTGAGGTAGGTGTTGTCGAAATCGCTATCGAGCTTGAACACGCCCAGCGTCTGGCGCAGTTGCCAGTTTTCGTTGATGTCGTAGCTGAGTTTCGAACGCAGGGACTGCGATTTGTCGTCGATGAAGTCGTGATCGTTACCGTAGGTGGTGTCGCGTCCGACATCGGCCGGGCGGCCGTTCACGCCTGGAATGCCGCGATCCGGCGTACGGTTGTAGCGGCTGTATTCGTACTGCACCAGCCAGTTCAGGTCGGGCGTGAGCTGCCAGCTCATTGACGGCGCGAACAGTTGGCGATTGCCGCTGACGCCGTCGCGAAAGCTGTTCTGGTCCATGTTGCCCATGTTCAGGCGCAGGCTGATGTTCTCGCTTGGGTCGGTGCTGAGGTCGGCGTACAGGCTGCGCAAATCTTCGCTGCCACCCTGGGCTTCAATCGTCGAGCGACGGCCGAACTCCGGCACTTTGCTGATGCGGTTGACGATCCCGCCCTGACTGCCACGGCCATACAGCACCGCCGCCGGGCCTTTGAGTACGTCGATGCGCTCGATGTTGTGCAAGTCGCGCACGTACTGGCTGTCGTCACGAATACCGTCGAGGTAGAAGTCGTTGCTGGCGTCGAAGCCACGGATGCGCAGGCTGTCGAAGCGGGTATCGGCGCTGCTGCTGACGTTGGGAATACCGCTGAGTGCGGTGCCCAGGTCGTTGGTGCCGTAATCCAGCACGTTTGACGTTTTAACCGAGTCGATGGCCTGTGGAACGTAACGCACCGGCGTCGAGGTACGGGTCGCAGTGTTGGTTTCTTTCACGCGCGGGTCGTCGGCTTCTGCCTCGGCGCTGATCGACGTGGCGGGCAATGTGGTGGTTGTGGCTCCGGCGAAACCGGCAGACAGGAAAGCAGAAAATCCAAGGGTGACAGGCGTGAGGCGGAACGGGGCAGGCATCTGAGAGCGCATCCGAAAGGGTGAGGAAATTCGAAGGCGTGAATGGTAATGCTTGTTATTTACTTCCGTTAATTATTCCGGAAAAGTTCCGCCATTTGATTGTTTCTGCTTGTGTCAAAACCGATACAACCACGCCAATCAACCGTCCTCCTTTGCCAACGCCAGCAGTACGTTTAGACGCTTTTCGCCTATCCATAGACGATTCATCAAATTGACACAGTGTTCCGGGCGCGGCTAGGATCGCGCCCAACGCCTGTGGCTGACTGCCATGACTCATAAAATAATAAAAAGGCCCGCCACGACTTGTCGTGCGCGGGCCTTTTTATTGTGGGGTGAAAAAAAGAGTGCGACAGCGCCGTTTCAGCCGTCCGACACAGCGCGTATCAACCGGTAATAAGGAAAAGAACAAATGTTGAATAAGCGAATCAGCCTGATCGCTCTGGGGATGTTGAGCGCTACACAGGCCATGGCTAACGACCAGGCCGAATCCAAGGGTTTTGTTGAAGACAGCAGCCTCAAAGTGCTGCTGCGCAACGCCTACATCAATCGTGACTACAAAGACGGCAACCCGGACAAATCCGAGTGGGGCCAAGCGGCCATCGGTACGTTCTCGTCCGGCTTCACCCAAGGCACCGTCGGTGTGGGTGTGGACGCTTTCGGTCTGTATGCCCTGAATCTGGAGCGCAGTGAAGATCGCAGCGGTGCCCAGGGTATCGACTTCTTCAAGAAGGGCGACAGCGGCCACCCGGCCAACGACCTGTCCAAGGGCGGCGCGGCGGTCAAATTCCGTCTGTCCAGCACGACCCTGACCTACGGCGACCAGATGCCGGCATTGCCGGTTCTGAACTACGACAACTCGCGCCTGCTGCCAGAAAGCTACACCGGCACCCTGATCACTTCCAAAGAGATCAAAGGCCTGGAGCTGAACGCCGGTCGTTTCACCGCCGAATCGCGCAAAAGCGCTGAAGGCCGTGACAGCGGTGGCTTGAAGTCGATCAACGTATTGGGCGGCAGCTACCAGTTCACCGAACAGTTCAAGGCTGCGGTGTACGCTTCCGACGTCGAAGACGTATTGAAGAAGCAATACCTGAACGCCAACTACGTGTTCCCGATCGACAAGGATCAGTCGCTGACCCTGGACTTCAACGGCTACCGCACCAAGCTGGACGATTCCTACGTCCGCGAAAGCGGTGCTACCGGTGATGACAACAAGATCTGGAGCCTGGCGGCGACCTTCGCCACGGGTCCGCACTCGTTCACCCTCGCGCACCAGCGCAGCACCGGCGACAGCAACCTGGGCTACGCCTACGGCGGCTATCAGAAAGACCAGGGTCGCGTCGGCGATGGTGGCAACACCATCTACCTGGCCAACTCCTACTGGTCCGACTTCAACGCTGAAGACGAACGCAGCTGGCAACTGGGCTACGGCCTGGACTTCGGCGCCTTCGGCGTTCCGGGCCTGAGCTACAACGTCGCCTATGTGCGCGGTGACAACATCACCACGTCCACCAGCGAAGGCGGGACCGAGCGCGAAATCTTCAACCAGTTCAAGTACGTCGTGCAAAGTGGCCCGGCCAAAGACCTGAGCGTGAAGCTGCGCAGCTCGATCCTGCGCGTGTCGCAGAAATCCAGCGAGTACAACGTCAGCGGTAACGAACTGCGCGTATTCGTGGACTACCCGATCAATATCTTCTGATGATTGATCAGTTGTAGCGATGCACTGAAAACCCCGACTGGTTCGGGGTTTTTTTTTCGCCTTGAAACCGTTCAAAAACCTATAAAACGGTCATTTTTGACCTTCAAACGGCTCATTCAAGCTACGTCGTGCTCCGTTTCAAGCAGCGCTTGATATGCCTCAAATTCTTTCTCATGGACGTAAATCCTGCGCCCACTAGATTAGGCTGCTAAATGTACGGAGATTCTGAAAATGATCGTTTTGAACAGAGAAGTGGGTGAATCGCTACGGCGCGACAAGTATGTCAACGTCCAGGGTGCTGACTTCAATCTCTACGGTCATTTCGCCGATTTCGTCCGACTGACTAAAAGTTGGGAAAACATGGAGCCGGACAGCTATTACGGTCAGGCCGAAGCGGGCATGCGTTATCGTCGCTACAGCGACTTTGAATACAACCCGGTGACGCGTGAACTCAAGCAGCTGGAACACCGCGCCTATGTTCAGTCCAAGGCCAACAACAGCTACGTTGGCGGGATGGTTCGGCACTTCCAGGACTTTTCCGATGAAGTGATCAACTCGCCGGTGATGCGCAGCCTGATCGACACCGATTTCGAGGTGTACAAAAACGTGCTGCCGCCG
>NZ_JBNNWE010000154.1:0-7376 GCF_050280905.1 Pseudomonas sp. NPDC086278 | reverse complement strand
CGTCGTTTGACGGCAAACTTGGCGGTGGGCCGACGGCCCATCGCTGCCCTCCCCTTCTGTAAGCCCGGATGCCATGCTGACTTGGTTACAACGCAACACCCTGACCTTCCCGCCGCTGGAAAAAGCCATGCGCGACCCCAACGGCCTATTGGCCGCGGGTGGCGATCTGTCCGCCGATCGGCTGATTCAGGCCTACCGCCACGGCTGCTTCCCCTGGTTCTCCGAAGGTCAGCCGATCCTGTGGTGGTCGCCGGATCCACGCACCGTGCTGTTTCCCGACGAACTGCATGTCTCGCGCAGCCTTGGCAAACTTCTGCGCCAGCAACGCTATCAAGTAACCTTCGATCAGGACTTTGCCGCCGTCATCCGCGCCTGCGCTGCGCCGAGAGACTACGCCGACGGCACCTGGATCACTGAAGCGATGCAGAATGCCTACCTCGAATTGCACCACCGCGGTTTCGCGCATTCGGTGGAGGTTTGGGATGATGGCAAGCTGGTCGGCGGCCTGTATGGCCTGGCGATGGGGCAATTGTTCTTTGGCGAGTCGATGTTCAGCCGTGCCGACAACGCTTCCAAGTTCGGTTTTGCCACACTGGTGCGACACCTGAAAGACTCGGGCTTCGTGCTGATCGACTGTCAGATGCCGACCGATCATCTGCACAGCCTAGGTGCCCGAGCCATTCCGCGCCGCGACTTCGCACACTACCTTGCGCAGCACCTGGATCAACCCAGTTGCGCCACATGGGTTTGCTGAGCGACTTTTGCGCGCGTGGCTTACACTTAATTCAAAGTTATCCCGAGGGTTGATCATGACCGAGTTGGCGCGCTTGAAGTTCTATGCCACTCAGCCCCACTCTTGCAGCTATCTGCCAGAGGAGCAGGCCACGACCCTGTTTCTCGACCCTAGTCAGCCCATGGATGTGCATGTCTACGCAGACCTGTCTGAAATGGGTTTTCGTCGCAGCGGCGATCATCTCTACCGGCCCCATTGCCAGAACTGCAATGCGTGCGTCCCGGCGCGCATTCCTGTGGCGCAATTCATTCCGAACCGCCAGCAGAAACGCATTTTCAAACGCAACGTCGATTTGCAGGTACGCCCGGCGAAACCGAAATTCAGTGAAGAATATTTCGATCTGTACCAGCGCTATATCGAACAGCGGCACGCCGACGGCGATATGTATCCGCCGAGTCGCGATCAGTTCTCGACATTTCTGGTGCGCGACCTGCCTTTTTCCCGCTTCTACGAATTTCGCCTCGACGGTCGGCTGGTGGCCGTCGCCGTGACCGATTTACTGCCTAACGGTTTGTCGGCGGTCTACACCTTCTACGAGCCTGCCGAAGAACGCCGCAGCCTGGGGCGTTACGCAATCCTTTGGCAGATCGCCGAGGCCCAGCGCCTGGCACTGGAGGCCGTTTACCTCGGGTACTGGATCAAAAACTGCAAAAAAATGAGCTACAAGACCCAATATCGCCCGATTGAACTGCTGATTAATCAACGCTGGGTCATCCTGAACTAGAACCTCTTGGCTTAAACCCCATTTTTCGGGCACAATGCACGCCGCTTTTGCCTGGCGCAGTTGCACCGGGCCATTCATTGGACACCGAGGGCTTTACTGCATGTCGAAAGAAGACAGCTTCGAAATGGAAGGCACTGTCGTCGACACCCTGCCCAACACCATGTTTCGTGTGGAGTTGGCCACGTTCGGGATGTCTGCAGTGATTTCCTCTGGCCCAAGCTTGGTGTCACGTGCCACACAGGTCAGTTCCTGGATGTGGATCGTGGTGAAGCGATCTTCTTGAACAACTCGCTCCGACAGGCAGATGGAGTCTTCGAAGTTGTAACCGTTCCAGGCCATGAACGCGATGCGCATGTTCTGACCCAGCGCCAGCTCACCCATGTCGGTGGACGGACCATCGGCCATAATGTCGCTGCGCTGAACCCGATCACCTTTACGCACCAGCGGACGCTGGTTAATGCAGGTGTTCTGGTTGGAGCGGGTGTATTTGGTCAGGTTGTAGATGTCGACACCGGCTTCACCGGTTTCAACTTCGTCATCAGCAACGCGAACCACGATACGGCTGGCGTCAACAGAGTCGATCACGCCGCCACGACGAGCCACGACGCAAACGCCGGAGTCACGAGCTACGTTACGCTCCATGCCGGTACCGACCAGCGGCTTGTCAGCGCGCAGGGTTGGTACAGCTTGACGCTGCATGTTCGAACCCATCAACGCACGGTTGGCGTCATCGTGCTCAAGGAACGGGATCAGCGACGCTGCAACCGAAACTACCTGCTTCGGCGATACGTCCATCAAGGTGACGTCTTCCGGCGCCTTGACGGTGAACTCGTTCAAGTGACGAACAGCTACCAGTTCGTCGATCAGCATTTTCTTGTCGTTCATCGTGGCCGAAGCCTGAGCGATCACGTGATCAGCTTCTTCGATGGCGGACAGGAACACGATCTCGTCGGTGACCAGAGCGTCTTTCACCACGCGGTACGGGCTCTCGAGGAAACCATACTGGTTGGTGCGCGCATAAGCGGCCAGGGAGTTGATCAGGCCGATGTTCGGACCTTCCGGCGTTTCAATCGGGCATACACGACCGTAGTGAGTCGGGTGTACGTCACGCACTTCGAAGCCGGCACGCTCACGAGTCAAACCGCCAGGGCCGAGTGCAGACACACGACGCTTGTGGGTGATCTCGGACAGCGGGTTGTTCTGGTCCATGAACTGGGACAGCTGGCTCGAACCGAAGAACTCTTTCACCGCCGCAGCCACTGGCTTGGCGTTGATCAGGTCTTGCGGCATCAGGCCTTCGCTTTCAGCCATCGACAGACGCTCTTTGACCGCACGCTCAACACGTACCAGGCCAACGCGGAACTGGTTCTCGGCCATTTCGCCTACGCAGCGAACACGACGGTTACCCAGGTGGTCGATGTCATCGACGATGCCTTTGCCGTTACGGATGTCGACCAGAGTCTTCAGAACCGCGACGATGTCTTCTTTGCACAACACGCCCGAACCTTCGATCTCGGTACGACCGATACGACGGTTGAACTTCATCCGGCCGACCGCAGACAGGTCATAGCGCTCAGGGCTGAAGAACAGGTTGTTGAACAGGGTTTCGGCAGCGTCTTTGGTCGGCGGCTCGCCTGGACGCATCATGCGATAGATCTCGACCAGCGCTTCCAATTGGTTGCTGGTGGAGTCGATCTTCAGAGTGTCGGAGACGAACGGACCGCAGTCGATATCGTTGGTGTACAGAGTTTCGATGCGAACAACCTGAGCCTTGGCGATTTTTGCCAGAATCTCGGTATTCAGCTCGGTATTGCACTCTGCCAGGATTTCGCCGGTTGCCGGATGCACGATGACCTTGGCGGTAGTGCGACCCAGGACATAGTCCAGAGGCACTTGCAGCTCTTTGATCCCTGCTTTTTCCAACTGGTTAATGTGGCGAGCAGTAATACGACGACCCTGCTCGACAATAACCTTGCCTTTGTCATCCAGGATATCCAGGACAGCAATTTCACCACGCAGGCGCTGAGGCACCAGTTCCAGATTGAGGTTTTCACCCTGCACGTGGAAGACGTTGGTGGTGTAGAACGCGTCGAGCACTTCTTCAGTGGTGTAGCCGAGCGCGCGCAGCAGTACCGATGCAGGCAGCTTGCGACGACGGTCGATACGCACGAACACGCAATCTTTCGGGTCGAACTCGAAGTCCAGCCACGAACCGCGGTAAGGAATAATACGTGCCGAGTACAGCAGTTTACCGGAGCTGTGCGTCTTGCCACGGTCGTGGTCGAAGAACACGCCCGGGGAACGGTGCAGCTGGGAAACGATTACACGCTCGGTACCGTTGATTACGAAGGTACCGTTCTCAGTCATCAGGGGGATTTCACCCATGTAGACTTCTTGCTCTTTAATGTCCTTGATCGCTTTGTTCGACGATTCTTTGTCGAAAATGATCAGGCGCACTTTTACCCGCAAAGGTACGGCGTAAGTTACACCGCGCAATACGCATTCTTTGACATCAAATGCCGGTTCGCCCAGGCGATAACCGACGTACTCCAGCGCAGCATTGCCGGAGTAGCTGATGATCGGGAAAACGGATTTGAAGGCCGCATGCAGGCCCACGTCGCGGAACTGATCTTTAGTCGCTCCCGCTTGCAAGAATTCACGATACGAATCCAGCTGGATGGCCAGGAGGTACGGCACATCCATGACGTCCGGCAACTTGCTAAAGTCCTTGCGGATACGTTTTTTCTCAGTATATGAGTAAGCCATCAGCGTTCCCCAGCTTGGTCACCTGCTTGTTTGGCCCCTCCCGACGGGAGCAGCCAGAAAATCGTGCAAACCCCATGGTTTGCGCCACCGCATCGGGTGGTTACAGCTCGTTACCAGCACCGACCCAGTCGGCTGCCAATAACGGAAAAAGGCCGGTGGCAAGAGCCACCAGCCATCAGCCTTTCGCTTAACGCTCGGGCTGGAGGTGCAAAGTCGATGCTTACTTCAGCTCGACTTTAGCGCCTGCTTCTTCCAGAGTGGCTTTTGCTTTGTCAGCTGCGTCTTTCGATACAGCTTCCAGAACGATGCCAGGAGCGCCGTCAACTACTGCCTTGGCTTCTTTCAGGCCCAGACCGGTCAGTTCACGTACTGCCTTGATCACGTTAACTTTCTTCTCGCCAGCTTCGGTCAGCATGACGTTGAATTCAGTTTGTTCTTCAACAACGGCAGCAACAGCAGCTGGACCAGCGGAAGCAGCGGCAGCAGAAACGCCGAACTTCTCTTCCATGGCCTTGATCAGCTCAACGATTTCCAGAACGGATTTTTCGCCGATTGCTTCGATGATTTGGTCGTTAGTCAGAGACATGACTATAAATTCCTGTATTGGGGTGACAGCCTACGCGGCCATCGAAATAAACAATAAACGCTGAAAGGAGTCGCTCAGCCTTAGGCTGCGGCAGCTTCTTTCTGGTCGCGAAGGGCCGCCAGAGTACGAGCCAATTTGCTGGTTGCGCCTTGAATCACGCTCATCAGCTGAGAAATTGCTTCGTCACGGGTCGGCAGACTTGCCAGTACGTCGATCTGATTAGCTGCGAGGAACTTGCCCTCGAACGCAGCTGCCTTGATCTCGAACTTATCCTGACCTTTTGCGAACTCTTTGAAGATACGAGCAGCAGCGCCCGGATGTTCTTTGGAGAATGCAATCAAGGTCGGGCCAGTGAACACGTCGTTGAGCACGTCATATTGAGTGCCAGCAACGGCGCGCTTGAGCAGGGTGTTACGTACAACACGTACGTAAACGCCAGCTTCACGAGCCTCTTTACGGAGTCCGGTCATAGCGCTTACTGTCACGCCGCGGGCATCAGCCACAACAGCAGACAGGGCAACATTGGCAGCCTCGTTGACTTCAGCGACGATGGCCTTCTTGTCTTCGAGTTTAATTGCCACGGGTTTAACTCCTGCTTGTTACCGTTTCATCCAACCGGAGCCGGATGTCGTTTTGGTGTCTGATTCGGTAAGGAACCGGGAGCACCATCTGCGTAGGCTTGAGGTTTAAGACTTGCGTCGCCTACGGTCTTGGATAGCCCCCGCCAGGCAGGGACCCCAATCTTTCAATTGGCGCAATCGCTTGCGCCAACCTGTGTCTTACGCGTCGAGCGAGCCTTGGTCGATGACCAGACCTGGGCCCATAGTGGTGCTCAGGGTAACGCGCTTGACGTAAATGCCTTTCGAGGAAGCTGGCTTGATACGCTTCAGATCAGCGATCAGGGCTTCAACGTTTTCCTTCAGCTTGACGGCATCAAAGCCGACTTTGCCAACGGAAGTGTGGATGATGCCGTTTTTGTCGGTGCGATAACGAACCTGACCAGCCTTGGCGTTTTTAACCGCGGTAGCTACGTCTGGAGTTACGGTGCCAACTTTAGGGTTAGGCATCAGACCACGTGGACCGAGGATCTGGCCCAACTGACCTACAACGCGCATGGCATCCGGGGATGCGATAACTACGTCATAGTTCAGATCGCCGCCTTTCATTTCGGCAGCCAGATCGTCCATACCTACACGGTCAGCGCCGGCAGCCAGAGCGGCCTCAGCAGCTGGACCTTGGGTGAACACAGCAACGCGAACGGTCTTGCCAGTGCCGTGCGGCAGCACAGTAGCGCTACGAACAACCTGGTCAGATTTACGCGGATCAACACCCAGGTTTACAGCGACGTCAAACGACTCGCTGAACTTGACGGTCGACAGCTCAGCCAGCAGAGCAGCAGCGTCTACAAAGTTGTAGGCCTTGCCTGCTTCGATTTTGCCGGCGATAGCCTTTTGACGCTTGGTCAACTTAGCCATTACACACCCTCCACGTTAAGGCCCATGCTACGAGCAGAACCGGCGATAGTACGCACGGCTGCTTCCATATCAGCTGCAGTCAGATCCGCGTTTTTGGTTTTCGCGATTTCTTCCAGCTGAGCACGGGTCACAGTGCCAACCTTAACGGTGTTCGGACGAGCAGAACCGCTAGTCAGACCAGCAGCTTTCTTCAGCAGAACCGAAGCAGGCGTGGACTTGGTTTCGAACGTGAAGCTACGGTCGCTATAGACAGTGATGATCACTGGAGTCGGCAGACCTGCTTCAAGACCCTGAGTACGGGCGTTGAAAGCCTTGCAGAATTCCATGATGTTCACGCCGTGCTGACCCAGAGCAGGACCAACAGGTGGGCTTGGGTTAGCCTGAGCGGCCTTCACTTGCAGCTTGATGTAAGCGGTAATCTTCTTGGCCATGAGGCACTCCAATTACGGGTTCAAACGCCTCGAAAGGCTCCCCGGTTACTTGCGCGTTTATCCCAGTGACGACAAAACCCCACAGCCTAGGGCTGCGGGGTTGGGATGCTTGATCAGCTAGACCTTTTCGACCTGGCTGAACTCTAGCTCTACCGGAGTAGAGCGACCGAAAATGAGTACCGCCACTTGGATCCGGCTCTTTTCGTAGTTAACTTCTTCGACCGTACCGGTGAAATCAGCGAACGGCCCGTCATTGACACGTACCGACTCACCCGGCTCGAACAACGTCTTCGGCTTCGGCTTGTCGCTACCATCAGCAACACGACGCAGAATCGCTTCTGCCTCTTTATCTGTGATAGGTGCCGGCTTATCAGCAGTACCGCCGATGAAGCCCATCACCCGAGGAGTATCCTTGACCAAGTGCCAAGTACCCTCATTCATGTCCATCTGAACCAGCACATAACCTGGGAAGAACTTGCGCTCGCTTTTGCGTTTCTGGCCATTACGCATTTCAACCACTTCTTCAAAGTCAGCCGCTATAGCGGATCGAAATCACCAAGCTCCTCACGGACGTCCGAAATGGCGTACTCAAGCAATTCAA
>NZ_JBNNWE010000153.1:0-7403 GCF_050280905.1 Pseudomonas sp. NPDC086278 | reverse complement strand
CTGCTGAAAGGCGTGGCGCTGTCCATGCCTTCCCCAACCTGGAAGACAAAACCTGCCGCAACCTCGCTGCCACAGGGGAATGCGGGGGCGCTTGGACGCCGAGGTTGGCGAAAGGTATGGAGACGCTGGTGCAACACGTGACCCAGGGTTTCAAGGCGATGCCGCCGCGTGGTTTGTGCATGGACTGCAGTGCCGAGGATTACCAGGCCATCATCCACTGGATGAGCGAGTGATCCCGGTCCATAACTCTTTAACCCTTAGCCGTAGTTGGATTAGCTGATGAACAAATTGATCGTGAGTCTGCTGTTGACCGTGGGGATCTCCGGTATTGCCCATGCTGCAGGTGATGCGACTGCTGGTCAGGCGAAAGCCGCAGTATGTGGCGCCTGTCATGGCCCGGATGGCAATAGCATGGCGCCTAACTTTCCGAAACTGGCAGGTCAGGGCGAGCGTTATCTGAACAAGCAGCTGCATGACATCAAGTCCGGCAAGCGCACGGTCCTTGAAATGACTGGCTTGCTGACCAACCTGAGCGATCAGGACCTGGCCGATATCGCCGCCTACTTCGCCAGCCAGAAAGGCAGCGTTGGCGCCGCCGACCCGAAAGTCGTGGCTCGCGGTGAAGCACTGTTCCGCGGTGGTGACCTGGCCAAAGGCTTGCCAGCTTGCACCGGTTGCCACTCGCCAAATGGCGCCGGCAATGCGGCAGCCGGCTTCCCGCATTTGGGTGGCCAGCACGCTCAATACATTGGCAAGCAATTGACCGATTTCCGCAAGGAAGAAGGCGGCCGCACCAATGATGGCGACACCAAGCCGATGCAGAGCATCGCCAAAAAGCTCAGCGATGAAGATATCGCGGCAGTCTCCAGCTACATTCAGGGCCTGCACTAAAGCCTGTGGATCGAGCGTTGCGGGCGACGGACATCTCCTGCAACGTTAACGCTCGATTAATCCGTCGATGCAAGCATAAAAAGGGTGGCTTAGGCCGCCCTTTTTTGTGGCCGCTGCCGTTACACTACAGAACTGATGCCCGCCAAGATCTGTCCGAATCAGCTCGAGCGAGGCGAACGAAATTGTCCAGGAGTAAAGCATGCGTAATCTGATCATCAGCGCCGCCCTTGTCGCTGCCAGCCTGTTCGGCATGAATGTCCAAGCCGCCGAAGCCCCCACCGCCCCTTATGTTGCACTGGCCAATCCGGTTCCGGTTGCCGTGCCTGGCAAGATCGAAGTCGTGGAACTGTTCTGGTATGGCTGCCCGCACTGCTACGCGTTTGAGCCGGTGATCAATCCCTGGGTTGAGAAACTGCCATCCGACGTCAACTTCGTCCGTATCCCGGCCATGTTCGGCGGTCCATGGGATGCCCACGGCCAAATGTTCCTGACCCTGGAAGCGATGGGCGTTGAGCACAAGGTTCACACTGCGATATTCGAAGCAATCCAGAAAGAACACAAAAAGCTGACCACCCCGGACGAAATGGCCGAATTCCTGGCCACTCAGGGCGTCGACAAGGACAAGTTCCTGGCCACGTTCAACTCCTTTGCCATCAAAGGCAAAATCGTTCAGGCCAAAGAGCTGGCGAAGAAGTACGAGATTACCGGCGTGCCAACCCTGATCGTCAACGGCAAGTATCGCTTTGACGTAGGCTCCGCCGGTGGCGCACCACAGGCGCTGGAACTGGCCGACAAACTGGTCGACAAAGAGCGAGCGGCTAACAAGGCTGCTGCCAACTAAGCGCGGTAACTGCCATGCGCCGCTGGGGAACTGAACGCGTCGTCGGCCTGCATGATCCGCGGGTCAACGAGCATCATCTGGAGTCGACGGGCTTGCCCGCAGACAGTCGTCTGCGCCTGCTCAGTTTCAATATCCAGGTGGGCATCAGTACCGAGCGCTATCGGCACTACCTGACCCGAGGCTGGCAACACCTGTTGCCGCACACCGGGCGTGCCGACAACCTGCAAAAGATCGGCAATCTGCTGGGCGACTTCGATCTGGTCGCCTTGCAGGAAGCCGATGGCGGCAGCCTGCGATCAGGCTACGTCAATCAGGTCGAACACTTGGCGCAACTCGGCGCCTTCCCCTACTGGTATCAACAACTCAATCGCAACCTCGGCCGCCTCGGCCAGCACAGCAATGGCGTGCTCAGCCGCCTGCGCCCGTGGGCGATTGAAGATCACCCGCTGCCGGGGCCCAAGGGTCGCGGTGCGATTCTGGTGCGCTTCGGCGAAGGTCCGGAGGCGTTGGTGGTGGTCATGATGCACCTGGCGCTCGGCGCTCGTGCTCGCAGCCTGCAACTGTCCTACATCCGCGAATTGATCGGCGGCTATAAACACCAAGTACTGATGGGCGATATGAACACCCACGCCAGTGACCTGCTGCAAAACTCTCCATTGCGTGACCTCGGCTTGCTGGCGCCGCAACTGGAAGCGACGTTCCCTAGCTGGCGCCCGCAGCGCTGCCTGGACCATATTCTGCTAAGCCCCACGCTGACCCTCGAAAAGTTCGAGGTGCTGGCACAACCCATTTCCGATCACCTGCCGGTCGCGGTAGAGATTCGTCTGCCGGGTTCGCTCACGGCCGATGCATTGCCCGCGTTGAGTCCTGCCCTTCGCGGATCCCTTGAATGAGCGACGAAACACAGCGCTGGAAAGAGAAGTACCTCAAAAGCATCGAACAACAGGAAAAACTCGAACGTCGCTGGGATGCCAGGCTCGACTTGCTGCGCCGTGGCCTCGTGCGCAGCACGCTGGCGGCCGAGGGCACTGACCGCGCAGTCGATCAGTGCATGAAGGAAATGCGCGAAGTGGTGCGCACCGATGACATGGATGCCGGCCTCGCCGCTTTGCTTCCACGGCTGGAAAAAGCCGTGCTCGACTCAGAACAACGCCGCGCGACCCGCGTCAATCAAACCAGCGCCGCACTGACCGCACTGGTCACTCAACTGCAAACCCTGCCCCTGCCGCGTGAAGTGAGCCGACCGCTGAAGCACTTCGCCAAACAACTCGACGGGCGAGTCAGTCAGGCGCGGGAAATTCCGCTGTTGCTCAGCGAACTGAGCGGTTTGCAAGGCAAAGCCTTGCGGCAGCTGGAGAGCCCGGCCGAACCTGAGCGCCCAGGCTTTCTGCAACGGTTGTTCGGTGGCCGTGAAGCCGACGAAGTCGCTCCGCAGATGCCTGTTGCTGCAGTTCAGCCGCCTGCTCCGCCGTTGATTGAACCGGTAACCCGGAGCGCGCCAGAACCTGCCGAACCGTCGCCAATCATTGACGAGCCGCGCAGCGAGCCACCCACGGCGGTTGATACCTCGCCCATTGCCGCGCCGTCTGAATCCCTCGAGACTCAAGAGCCGCAAGCGACAGCGTCCGCACCTGAAGTAACGGCGTTTGTCCCACCGGTGGTTCAGACCAAGCCAGCACCCGAAACACCGTCAGCCATTGAGCCACCGCAAGAGACGGCTCCTCCCGTTCGCGCAGCACTCGATGAAACTCAGCCGGCCATCAATCCGGATGAGCTGACCCCGGCCCTCGACGCCGACGAACACGAACACATCGATGCTCACTACGCCCTGCCCGACTCGCCGGAACCGTCCTACAGTTCCGTCGCCAAGCACATTGAAGACACGCTGCTCGGCCTGCTCGACGACCTGACATTGCCCGAACGTCATCGACCGCAAGCCGAAGCGATGCGTGATCGCCTGGAAAATGGACTGAACTGGTACGAATTGCTGCCCATCCTCGATGATCTTGCGACGTTGATGCTGGCGATCAACGACAGCGGCCAGCACGAATTCGAAGCGTATTTGCAGCAACTCAACGAACGCCTTGAGTCGTTCCAGAGCAACTTGCAGGCCGCCAGTGTTGGCCATGCCGACAACCATTCCGCTGCACGCCGAATGGATACGCAGATCCGCGAACAGGTGGATGGCCTGCAAAGCAGCATGCACGAAGCGGCGGACCTGGACGACCTCAAGCAGATGCTGGAAAACCATCTGGAAGGCCTGCTCGGCACCATGGACCAGCACCAGAAACAGCGCGAGGAGCGCGAGCATGAAGTCACGGCACGCCTCAAGGGCTTGGCCGAACGCGTGGCGCATATGGAACAGGAAGCGCTGGTCTATCGCGAACATCTCGAAGAGCAACGCCAGAAAGCCTTGATCGATCCGCTGACCGGTCTGCCCAATCGCGCAGCCTGGAGCGAGCGCCTGGATCACGAAGTGGCCCAATGGCAACAGCACGGCAATACCCTGCTGCTGGCGATGCTCGACCTCGATCACTTCAAGCGGGTCAACGATGACTACGGTCACCTTGCGGGTGACAAGGTGTTGAAGATCATCGCCAGCGTGTTGCGCAAACGCCTGCGAAGCAGCGATTTTATTGCGCGATTCGGGGGTGAGGAGTTTGTGCTGCTCATGCCGGCGACCACCCCAGCCGTCGGTGCGAAATTGCTGGAAACCCTGCGCGCATCCATTGAGGCCTGCCCTTTTCACTTCAAGGGTGAGCGAGTCACCATCACCATTTCCATGGGCATGACCGCTTTCAGATCCGGCGAACACAGCGACTTGGTGCTTAAAAGAGCCGATCAGGCGCTATACCGCGCTAAAAATGCCGGGCGCAACCGAGTGGAGGCGGGTTGACGGCCATTTGTTCCATTTCATTTAAAAGCGCGCTTTGGCCGTCGGCGCGCAAGGCAGTACGTTACACTGTTGCATTACTGTCCTGCGCGTACTGCCTTCTGCCATGAAATGTCTTGCTCTCATTGTCTCGCTGTTGCTGTTGGCCGGTTGTGCCAGCGGCCCCCGAATCGACACCAGCCACCCTTCTGCCAATTACGACAGCCGCATCCAGTTTGTGGTCGTGCATTACACCTCCGCGTCGCTGGAGCGCTCGCTGCAATTGCTGACGCACGGTGAGGTCAGCAGTCACTACCTGATCGGTGACGACAAGGGCGCCACCATCTATAAGCTGATGGACGAAAATCTCCGGGCCTGGCATGCCGGCGAGAGCGAATGGCAAGGTCGCACCTGGTTGAACTCCAGCTCCATCGGCATCGAAATCGTCAATCCGGGCTTCAAGGATTCCCCGACCGGTCGCCTGTGGTACCCCTACAGCGAAGCCCAGATTCAATCGCTGATTGTCCTGCTCAAAGACATCAGCAAGCGCTACAACATCAATCCCCACTACATCATTGGCCACAGCGACATTGCACCGCTGCGCAAACTCGATCCCGGTCCGTTATTCCCCTGGAAACGTCTGGCCGCCGAAGGCCTCGGCATCTGGCCCAACGAGCAAGCCGTCGCGCGCCAGCAAGCGCAATTCGCGGCGCAGTTGCCCAGCATCGGCTGGTTTCAGGAACAATTGGCCCGCGTGGGTTACGCCTCACCGCAAAACGGCGAACTGGACGTAGCCACCCGCCACGTACTGGCGGCGTTTCAAATGCACTTCCGGCCTTCGCGCTTCGACGGCACGCCCGATGCCCAAACCGCGGCGCTGCTACAAGTTTTAAATCAGACAAAATAATGACGCCCGCCCGACGGTAAGGGCTTTTTCTCAATCAGCAGCTATAACTCATTGGTAATTCTTCGGATATCCATGATGGCAGTTGCTCGAGACACACTCCGTAGCTGGTTCTATCGCCCATGGTTTTTGGCGATGCTGGCTGCTGTCTTGAGCGCAACCCTGTTGATGGCGGCCAGCCTGTTTGTGGCCATGCATCAGGTCGAGCAGAACGAAAGCCAAGAGATGAATGCCCAGGGCGAGCGCTTTCTCGCGCGCCTGGAGCAACTGTTCGGCCAACTGCGCGAAAGCCTCGATGACCTGGAGGCCCAGCCGCTGCGGGGCTGCGATGCAGACATGATCGCGACCTTGCAGCAGGTCACTTTCAATTACCGCTTCGTCTACGAAGCGGCCTACATGGATGCTGCGCGGATCTGCTCCAATCGCCCACGCCAGGAAGGGTTGTCGCTGATCCGCCCGCCGGACATCAAGGGCCCCACTTACAGCTACTGGCTGAACACCACCACCGAACCCGATGAAAACCGTGCCGCACTGATGCTCGGGCGTGGCAATTTTCGTGTCGCGACGTCGCGCGGACATTTGACCGACATGGTCGATCTGTCGCCGGGCAGCAGCCTGCTGGTAGTGCTCGACCACGGCACCCGCGCCATTCCGGTCCTTGGCGCCGAACAAGTCTGGCCACCGACGGAAACCTGGCCGCCCAAAAGCCGCGACGCCCTGCAAGTCACGCAGACACGCCTGATTTACCGCATGCCCACCAACAATCCCGAGTACCAACTGGTGCTGATCACCCCGCGCACCGGGATGAAAATTCCGACGGTGTGGTGGTGGCTGTTGCCGGCCAGCCTGGCGTTGGGGATTTTCGTCGGGTTCATGGTGTTTCTGCTGGTACGCCAACGTCAGTCGCTGGACGCCGAACTGCATGGCGCTATCCGACGCGGCGAATTGCAGGTGCTGTACCAGCCGATCTTCGACCTCGACAGCCGCAACTGCGTCGGCGCCGAAGCCCTGCTGCGCTGGCGCAGACCGGACGGCACGCTGACCAGTCCCGACCTGTTTATTCCGATGGCGGAGAACACTGGCCAGATCCGCCAGATGACCGACTTCGTCTTGCAGCGGCTTCTTGAACAACTCGGGCAATTGCTCCGCGCCAATCCGCAGCTTTACATCTCGGTCAACCTGGCAGCGTGCGACGTTATGGTGCCGCGCATCGGCCAAGTGATGGCGCGCTTGTTGACCCTGCACCGGGTCGCGGCCAAGCAGATTGCCTTCGAGGTTACGGAAAGAGGTTTGATTGATGTCGAGGTGGCCAGGGAAAACCTGCAAGCCTTGCGCGATGTCGGGCACCAAGTGCTGATCGACGATTTCGGCACCGGCTATTGCAGCCTCGCCTACCTGCAAACCCTGCCGGTGGACTGCCTGAAAATCGACAAGGCATTTATCGACGCCCTCGGCCATGACGCGGCCAGCAGTGGCGTGGCGCCGCACATCATTCATATGGCTCAGGCGTTGCAATTGCGGGTGATTGCTGAAGGCATCGAACATGAGGCGCAGGCGAAGTTTCTCAGCAGCGAGGGCGTTCGCTACGGTCAGGGCTGGCTGTTCGCCCACGCGCTGAGCGCCGTGCAGTTCATCGAACTGATTACCCGTGGCCGCCGGCTGGCGGGGCGTCGCCTCGACGACGAAGCGTAGACCGACCTACACCGACAACGCCATGTAGAACTGAGTGCCCTGCCCCGGCCGCGAATAAACCCCCATCCGCCCGCCGTGCAACTGCACGATCTCTTTGCACAGCGCCAACCCCAAACCGGCGCCACCCTTCTTGCGACCCACTTGCACAAAAGGCTCGAAAATCCGCCCCTGCTGGCCGTAGGCGATGCCTTCGCCATTGTCTT
>NZ_JBNNWE010000152.1:0-7425 GCF_050280905.1 Pseudomonas sp. NPDC086278 | reverse complement strand
CAAGGAAAACCATATCGCCGCGTGCGGTGGCATCCCTGAAGCCATCAACGCTGCGCACAAGATCGCTCCGGGCAAGCCGGTCGAGATTGAAGTGCCGATCCCGGTGGCCGCGTTCCTGCTCAACGAAAAACGCAACTCGATCACCAAGATCGAACTGCGTACCCGTGCCCGCATCGTCATTCTGCCGAACGATCACCTCGAAACGCCGCACTTCGAAGTTCAGCGTCTGCGTGATGACAGCCCGGAAGCCGGCATCAACCAGTCCAGCTACGAAATCGCCGCTGCCGCCGCCGAAGTCGAAGAAGTCCAGCCAGCCGCCGCGACCCGTACCCTGGTTCGTCAGGAAGCCGCGGTCAAGACTGCCCCGGCCCGCGCCAACGCTCCGGTTCCGACCGAAGTGCTTGCTGCGCCTGTCGCTGCACCGGCCGTAGCACCGGAGCCAAGCCTGTTCAAAGGCCTGGTGAAGTCGCTGGTCAGCCTGTTCGCCACTAAAGAAGAGCCTGCCGCGCCGGTTGTGGTTGAAAAACCAGCCACCGAACGCCCTGCTCGCAACGAAGAGCGTCGCAACGGTCGCCAGCAGAGCCGCAACCGTAACGGTCGCCGCGATGAAGAACGCAAGCCTCGCGAGGAACGTGCACCGCGTGAAGAACGCGCACCACGTGAGCCACGCGAAGCGCGCGAAGAAACGCCGGCAGTTGCTCGCGAAGAACGCGCTCCACGTGAAGAGCGCGCACCTCGCGCCCCTCGTGAAGAACGTGCGCCACGTGCTCCACGCGAAGACCGCAAGCCACGCGGCGATCGTGAAGAGCGGGTTCGTGAACTGCGTGAACCGCTGGATGCATCTGCACCGGCTGTCGCGGCGACCGCAGAAGAGCGCCCGGCTCGCCAGCCACGTGAAGAACGTGCTCCACGCCCACCGCGTGAAGAACGTCAGCCACGTGCAGAACAAGCCGTTGCCGCTGTTGCTGAAGAAGAACTGACCACCAACGAAGAGCAACTGCCGGATGACGGTCAGGAAGGCGCCGAAGGCGATCGTCCACGCCGCCGCTCCCGTGGCCAGCGTCGTCGCAGCAACCGTCGTGAGCGTCAACGCGATGCCAATGGCAACGTGATCGAGGGTTCGGAAGAATCCGAGTCTGGCGAAGGTAATGAAGGTGCCGAAGGCATCGAAGCCCCAAGCTCTGCCGATCTGGCCGCCGGCCTGGCTGTTACCGCAGCCGTTGCCAGCACCGTGATCAGCGCTCCGGCTGAAGCACAAGCCCACGAGCAAGCCGAACGCGCTACCGCCGCTACGCTGGAAACAGCACCGGTTGAAGCGCCAGTGGTCGAAGCAACGACGCCGGTCGAGGCAACTGCCGCTCCGGAAATCGAAGTGGCTCCGGTTCGTGAAGCGTACGTTCGTGAAGAAGCACAGCCTGTTGTTGAAGCTTCCGCTGTGATTGAGCCGGTTGCCGAGCCAGTCGCTGAACCTGTCGCACAGCCAGTGTTTGCTGCTGAGCCTGCGGTCGAGACTGTGACTGAATCCGTTACCGAAGCAGTTCGCGAAGTGCGTGAAGAACAAACCGCGTTCAACTGGGTGGCCGAGCCGGTGGCTGTTGAAGCCCCTGCACCGGTTGCTGAAGCAGCGGTTTTCGAGCCAGTGGTTGTCGCTGCCGAGCCTGCGCCAGTGGTTGAAGCGCCAGCGCCAGTGGTTGCCGAAGTAGCAGCGCCAGTGGTTGAGGCGGCCCCAAGCGCCCTGACCGAAAATGGCCGTGCGCCGAACGATCCGCGTGAAGTGCGTCGTCGCAAGCGTGAAGCCGAGCGTCTGCAGAAGGAAGCCGAACTGGCAGCCACTGCGGCGCCTGCACCGGTTGTTGCTGAAGTGGTCGAAGCGGCACCTGCTGCCGAGTCGGTCATCGAAGAAGCGCCGCGCTCCGTTCAAGACGCCGTCGAGCAACACGAGCAAGCCCTGGAAAAAGAGCACGAGCCTAAACCCCTCGTCTGATTCCATCGGCCACTAAAAAGCCCCGCCTGGTGATCCCAGGCGGGGCTTTTTTTATGTCGTTCAGGTAGGGGACCGCGTTATCGTTCTTCGCGGGCAAGCCACGCTCCCACAGGATTTGTGTCGTTCACATCATTGAGACAAGACACAAATCCTGTGGGAGCGTGGCTTGCCCGCGAAGGCGATCTATCAGGCGAAGACCAACTTCGCTGGCACATCCACATCCCACAACACGCCAGGATCGTCCACCGCCACTTCAACCACCCGGCCCTGTGCGAACAACGGCCTGGCCCCGCGATCTCCCGACAATGCCATCAACCCCGCCCCGAAGCTGCGACCGAAGGCCACCGGGTGCCCAAGCTCGCCCTCATGCACCGGCACGCTGATCGCATCATCTGCCACACCCGCCAGCACCTTCTCTATGGTCGACGGCAAGATAAATGGCATATCACCGAGCACAATCAACCAGCCATCCAACTGCGGACACGCCGCCACACCCGCGGCAATGCTGTCGCCCATGCCGGTCGATTCGATCACGACAACCTCGAAGCCGAACGCCTGAGCCAGGCGAATCACCTGTGGGCGATCCTCTGTCGTCACCACCACACGCCGGAGCAATGACGCCGGCAGACTGAGCAAAACGTGTTCGATGACCGAACGAACAGCGCCATCACGCCCCGTACAGTCCGCCAGCAACTTGTCTTTGTTCGCACCCGCCACCTGCCGAAAACGGCTACCCTGCCCCGCCGCCAGCACGATTACGCCCATCGGTTCGCTCATACGTTCTCCTGCAACGGCTTCTTCTGTCTGAGTTCGACGCCGTTCTTGATCGCAACAATTTCGGCCAGCAACGACAAGGCGATTTCCGCCGGCGTATGGCTGCCGATGTGTAAACCGATCGGGCCGTGCAAGCGCTCGATGGCCTGTGCCGACAAGCCTAGCTCAGCGAGGTTTTCCCGACGCTTGAGACTGTTGATCCGCGAACCCAGGGCGCCCACATAAAACGCCTTGGAATCCAGCGCCGTCAGCAGCGCCATGTCGTCCAGCCGAGGATCGTGGGTCAGCGCGACAATGGCCGTGCGCTCGTCGGTCTGAATATTCAGCACCGCCTCGTCGGGCATGCCGGCCACAAAACGCCCGTGTTGCGCTTCCCAGCCGTAAACGAATTCGGTGCGCGGATCGCAAATCAACACCTCGAAATCCAGTAACCGCGCCATTTCGGCAACGTAGCGCGACAGTTGGCCCGCGCCGATCAACAGCAGCCGCCAACGCGGACCGTAAATGGCCCGCAGGGTCGCGCCATCAAACGTCAGCCCGTCCGCCTTGTCTGCCGACTCCAGGACCACTGCGCCGGTTTCCACATCAAGCACCCGCGCGACGATTTCATGCGCCTCGCAACGCGCCAACAACTCGGCCACCCACGTCGGATCACCGACGCGCTCTTCGGTCAGGCGCAAGGTGCCGCCGCACGGCAAGCCAAACCGCGCGGCCTCTTCACGGGTGACGCCGTAAGTGATCAACTGCACCGGCGGCCCGTCCGACGGAATCCGGCCATCGTGCAGCCGGGCGATCAAATCATCCTCGACACAGCCACCCGACACCGAGCCAATCACCACGCCGTCTTCGCGCAAGGCGAGCATGGCGCCAGGCGCCCGAGGCGCGGTGCCCCAGGTCTGGACCACGCTGTACAACACCACCCGCTGACCGGCGCGGCGCCATTCGAGCACGCTGCGCAGGACGTTCAGATCGACGCTGTCCATCAGGCTTCGGCCTTCTGCCAACCCTGCAACTGATAGCGCACCGGCAGATTGCGGATACGTTTGCCGGTGGCGGCGAAGATCGCGTTGCACAGCGCCGGCGCAATCGGCGGCACGCCCGGTTCACCGACGCCACCCAAGGGCACCACGCCCGGCGGCGTGACCAGATGCACCGCGACTTCTTTCGGCGCCAGGGACATGCGCGCCACTTCGTACATGTGGAGATTGTCCTGCTGGACCTTGCCGTCCTTGAAGCTGATCTCCCCCAGTACCGCGTTGCCGAGGCCCATCACGCACGCACCTTCAAACTGCGAGCGGATGCGCTCAGGGTTGATCTGCGGCCCGCAATCCACGGCGATGTCAGCCTTGTGCACGATCAGCGTGCCGTCGCCTTTAACCTCGACTTCGATCACCGCCGCCACATAGGTGACGAAGCTGTAATGCACCGCCAGCCCCAGACCTCGGCCCTTCGGCAACTCGCGACCCCAGCCAGCGGCTTTGGCGGCGGTTTCCAGCACCGTGCGTAGGCGCCCCGTGTCGATGGGATAGCGCTCGGGAGACTCGCCGTAGTTCCATTCTTCGCTCAAGGTGCGCGGATCGATCTGGCGGTCCGGGCCAAGCAGATTGATCTGGTATTTGAGCGGGTCCTGGCCGGCTTTGTGCGCCAGTTCATCGACAAAGCTTTGAATCGCGAAGCCGTGCGGGATGTTCGACACCGAGCGATACCAGCCCACACGGGTATGAACCACGGCTTCCGGATTTTCCAGGCGCACATTGGGAATCGCGTAAGCCATGTTGGTGAAGCCCATGCCCAGTTCGAACGCCGCTTCGTGGTTCATGCCCGGCGCGAACAGCGCAGTGATGCTCGGCGCCACGGTGCGGTGCAGCCAGCCGGACGGCAGGCCGTCGTTGTTCAGGCTCGCCTTGAGGTATTCGACCGACACCGTGTGGAAGTACGAACAGTGGATGTCGTCTTCACGGGTCCATTGCACCCGCACCGCTTTGCCAGGGAACTCCTTGGCGAGGATCGCCGCTTCGATGACGAAGTCCGGCTTGGACTTGCGCCCGAAACCGCCGCCCAGCAGGGTGACATTGAAGGTGACGTTGTCGAAAGGAATCCCGAGGCGTTCGCCGATCCGCGTGCGAGTGACTTGCGGCGCCTGGCTCGGCGCCCAGGCTTCGCACACGCCGTCCTGGTAGCGGGCGATGGCGACCATCGGTTCCATCGGCACCTGCGCCAGGTGCGGCAAGTAATAGGAGGCTTCGAGGGTGCTGCTGGCGCCGCTCATGGCTTGGTCGATGTCGCCGGTGTTGCGCACCACTTTGCCGGGTTTGAGCGACGCGGCTTCCAGTTCCTTGCGGTAGGCAATCGAGTCGTAACTGGCGTTCGGGCCGTCGTCCCATTCGATTTTCAACGCCTCGCGTCCCTTGATCGCGGCCCAGGTGTTGCTGGCCACCACGGCCACGCCGCCCAGCGGTTGAAACTCCGACGGCAACGGGCTGCTGGCAATCTGCAAGACCTTGATTACCCCCGGGACTTTCAGCGCGGCGCTGTCGTCGACACTTTTGACCTTGCCGCCGTACACCGTCGGCCGCGCGATGGTGGCGTAGAGCATGCCGTCGAAATGCACGTCGGCCCCATAAATGGCGCGGCCATTGACGATGTCCGCACCGTCGATGGCTTTGACGCCTTCCTTGCCGATGTAGCGAAATTGCGACGGATCCTTGAGCCGCACGCTGTCACGGGCCGGGACCGCCAGCGCCCCCGCTGCCGTGGCCAGCGCGCCGTAGCCCAGCTCACGTCCGGTCGGTTTATGGATAATTTTGTGCAGTTGCGCCTGACACTCGCCGACCGGCACTTTCCACTGCGCGGCGGCAGCTTGTTCAAGCATGGTTCGCGCGGCGGCACCGCAACGACGCATCGGCTCGTACCAGTGGCGCATGCTGCGCGAACCGTCGGTGTCCTGGTTGCCGAAACGCACTTCATCACCCGGAGCCTGCTGCACTTTCACCAATGCCCAATCGGCGTCCAGTTCGTCGGCCACCACCATGCTCAGGCTGGTGCGTATACCCTGGCCCATTTCCGAACGGTTGCAGATCACCGTCACCGTGCCATCGGTGGCGATACTGACGTAGACCTTCGGATCATCAATCGAGCCATGGGGCATGCCGTCGGCGCCGAATTTTTTATCTTCGGCGAACGCATCCTGCCAGCCCCAACTGGCCGCCAGCACCAGCGCACTGGTGGCGCCGACGCCTTTGAGGAAGCCGCGACGGCTAAGGCGGGTGAGATTGCTCAGCGCGAAATCATTGGGTAAGCGGCTCATGCCTTGGTCTCCTCCAGGTGAGTGGAGGCTTGGCGGATCGCGGTCTTGATGCGGTTGTAGGTGCCGCAACGGCAAATGTTGCCGACCATCGCCTCTTCGATCTGTTCGTCGCTGGGGTTGGGGTGGGTCTTGAGCAGCGCCGTCGCCGACATGATTTGCCCGCCCTGACAGAAGCCACACTGCGCGACAGCGGTGTCGAGCCAGGCTTGCTGGACGATTTGCCCGACCGGGTCGGCGTGCAGGTTGTCGATGGTGACAACGTTCTGCCCGACGACCGAGCCGATCGGGGTGATGCAACTACGTGCGGGCAAGCCGTCGATGTGAATGGTGCACGCGCCGCACAGGCCCATGCCGCAGCCGAATTTGGTGCCGTGGTATCCGGCAACGTCGCGGATGGCCCAGAGCAGTGGCATGTCTTCGGTGACATCCAGTTGATGATCTTGGCCGTTGAGTTTCAGGGTAATCATGGGCACGCCCGCATAGGTGCATTGGTTATGGGGTCGAGCAATCTGCCGCCTGGGGGTGGCGGTTGGCATTATGCAGATCGGCTCAGGCTAATGAGGCTCTCTTATGCGACGCGGACGTCTGCATCGGGCCTTTTGGATGGACTAAATGTTTGCATCGTTGGGTGGGGAAGTTAACCCAGCATTAACGATAGCGTCTGGTTGGGGGGATGGTGGGGTTGAATTTAGAAGCTTTTGAGGGGGTATAGCCGTTTCTTATGTATTGGCTGAGATTGGATTCGCTTTTGCAGCTTGGTCACTTTCGAAAAGCGCTTTTGCCCCCCCCCTGGGTGCTTCGCCATGGTTTTTTAGAAAGGTGGGCATATCCAGTTCTTCGGTAGTGGCGGCTGGCGGTTTCGCTCTTACAGCGAGTCACTTTCGAAAAGCGCGAAAGTAACCAAAGCGCTTTTGCCCCTCCATTTGGTGCCTCGCCTAGGCTCGGCATGCCCTCACTCCGGCATTGCTCCGGGGGCCCGCCGCCATCGGCCATCCATGGCCGGGGGCGGCTACCGCGGCATCCTTGCCGCGGTGCCCCCTGCGCAACGCCTGCGTTCGGCCTCTGGGGAAGGGGCAGGTAGATCAAAGTCAAAAGCCAAAGCAACGGCAACGGCAACGGCAACGGCAACGGCAACGGCAAGATCAACAGCTTCGCGAGCAAGCCCGCTCCCACAGGGGGGATGGTGGGTGTTTGCGAGAGATTGGGTGGCTGTGAGGGCGCCTTTGCTGGCGGGTCGGCTCTCGGATGAATCCGCGTATGCCTTGGCTCTTCACCACTCATCAGGCCGAGCGTTAGCTCGCCTTCAGCTTTTGATCTGGGCGCCCCCTCGGGAGGCTGAGTGGAGGTTCTGCGCAGTGGG
>NZ_JBNNWE010000151.1:0-7963 GCF_050280905.1 Pseudomonas sp. NPDC086278 | reverse complement strand
CAGGCGTGAGAGTCAATGAATTCCGGCGTTTGGCGGAGGTCGTTACACGCGTAACACCTGTAACACGGATTTTGGAGGGGCCATCCAGGCCAAAGACCTGTGGCGCAAAATGCTGTCCATGCTGTTTGAAACCGGCCACCCATGGCTGACCTTCAAAGACCCGTGCAACCTGCGCAGCCCGCAGCAGCACGTCGGCGTGGTCCACAGCTCGAACCTGTGCACCGAAATCACCTTGAACACCAACAAGGACGAAATCGCCGTTTGCAACCTGGGCTCGATCAACCTGCCGAACCACATCGTCAACGGCAAGCTGGATACCGCCAAGCTGGAACGCACCGTGAACACCGCCGTTCGCATGCTCGATAACGTGATCGACATCAACTACTACTCGGTGCCGCAAGCGAAGAACTCCAACTTCAAGCACCGTCCGGTCGGCCTGGGCATCATGGGCTTCCAGGACGCTTTGTACCTGCAGCACATCCCTTACGGTTCCGACGCGGCCGTCGAGTTCGCCGACAAGTCGATGGAAGCGGTCAGCTACTACGCGATCCAGGCCTCCTGCGACCTGGCCGACGAGCGCGGCGCCTACGAGACGTTCCAGGGTTCGCTGTGGTCCAAAGGCATTCTGCCGCTGGATTCGCAACAGATCCTGATCGAGCAACGTGGCCAGAAGTACATCGACGTTGACCTGAACGAATCCCTGGACTGGGCACCGGTTCGTGCCCGCGTTCAGAAAGGTATTCGTAACTCCAACATCATGGCCATCGCGCCGACCGCAACCATCGCCAACATCACTGGCGTGTCGCAGTCGATCGAACCGACCTACCAGAACCTCTACGTGAAATCGAACCTGTCGGGCGAATTCACCGTGATCAACCCGTACCTGGTTCGTGACCTCAAGGCTCGCGGCCTGTGGGACTCGGTCATGATCAACGACCTGAAGTACTACGACGGTTCGGTGCAGCAGATCGAGCGCATCCCGCAAGAACTCAAAGAGCTCTACGCGACGGCCTTCGAAGTGGACACCAAGTGGATCGTTGACGCGGCCAGCCGTCGTCAGAAATGGATCGACCAGGCTCAATCGCTGAACCTGTACATCGCCGGCGCATCGGGCAAGAAGCTCGACGTGACCTACCGCATGGCTTGGTACCGTGGCCTGAAAACCACTTACTACCTCCGTGCCCTGGCCGCGACCAGCACCGAGAAGTCGACCATCAACACCGGCAAGCTGAACGCTGTTTCCAGCGGCGGCAACCACGGTGACGATTCGGTCCTGGCAGCTCCTGCCGGTCCTGCTCCAGTGCCGAAGGCTTGCGCCATCGACGAGCCGGATTGCGAAGCTTGCCAATAAGCTGAGCGGGTAGGCGCTGCGAGGCGCCTACTTAGAAACCCCCGATCAGTCCTCTGGATTGGTCGGGGGTTTTCTTTTGCCTCAAGTAAAGTGGCGACTGTGCTGGCCTCTTCGCGAGCAAGCCCGCTCCCACAGTTGAATGCATACTTGGCGAGCCAACCTGGTCCCATGTGGGAGCGGGCTTGCTCGCGAAGAGGCCAGCACTAGCTCCCAAAACCTACTGGCTGACATAAATCCCGGGCACAAAAAAGCCCCTCTTCCGAGGGGCCTTTTTATGCAGCGCTAACCAGCATCAAGTCATCTGAATGATGGTCTGCATGATGGTGCTCTGGGTGGAGATGGTCTTGGCGTTCGCCTGGTAGTTGCTCTGCGCCTTGATCAAATCAACCAGTTCATTGGTCAGGTTGACGTTGGACTCTTCCAGGGAGTTGGACACGACTGCGCCCAAGGTACCGGTTTTCGGTGCATCGACACCCGGCACGCCCGACGCGAAGGTCTCTTTCCAGGCGGTGCCGCCGATTGGCTGCAGGCCTTGTTCGTTGGCGAAGCTGGCAATCGCTACCTGGCCGATGGCCTTGGTTTGCTGGTTGCTGAAGTTGGCGGTCATGACACCGCTTTCGTCGATGGTCAGGCTGGCGATCTGGCCAGTGGCGTAGCCGTCCTGGTACTGCGCGGTACGGGCAGTTGGCGACGCGTAAGAGGTGGTTTTGGTCATGTCGAACGCAATACCGCCAACAGCTGAGTCCGAACCGTTCAAGGCCCAGGTTGGCGGGTTGGCGTTGGCATCAACCACCACGCCTGGCTTCCAGCCGGTCATGGTCAGGGTGGTGCCGTTTTTCGTCCAGCCAGCACCGGCCGTCAGGGTATTGATGGTGCCATCAGGGTTGAAGGTGATGTTGGCAGTAATCGGCGTTGGGCTGCCGACTGGATCGGTTGGGCTACGGCCGTCCATGTAGGTGTAGACCGTCCAGGAGTTGGACGCGGTATTTTTTACGTAGTACTGGTCCATCGTGTGCTGGTTACCCTGGGTGTCGTACACCGGGGTAGAGATGGTTTTGTTGTAGCTGTTGGTGTCTTTGACGTTGAACGGCGTCACGGTCGGCAGCGGGTCCGAGGAGTTCAGGTTCATCGTCTGGTCGACACGGGTGGTCGCATGTGGCGCCAGGCTCGAGGTGTCAATCTTCAGGTCGGTCAGCACGCCGTTGATGATCTTGCCGTTGGCGTCAACGCCGTAACCCTGCAAGCGGTTGCCGTTGTTGTCGACCACGTAGTTTTGAGCGTCAGTCTTGAACGCGCCGGCACGGGTGTAACTCAGCGAACCGTTGTCGCTCATGATGAAGAAACCGTTGCCCTGGATGCCCATGTCCAACACGTTGCCGGTGTTGTTCACGTCGCCCTGGCCGAACTGCTGGGAAACGTTGGCCAGACGCACGCCGTTACCGACGGTCTTGCTGCCGGTACCCAGGCGAGTGGCCGAGTACACGTCTTCGAATTCTGCACGGGACGATTTGAAACCGGTGGTCGCGACGTTGGCGATGTTGTTGCCGGTCACGTCCAGTTGTTTGTTGGCTGCATAGAGACCGCTAAGGCCGATATTGAAAGACATATTCCACTCCTTTGTGCCGTGTTAGTCGGCTCTATATACCAATGGTTTGTACTTTGGACAGGGCAACACTGCCCAGGCCTGCCAGGTTCAGCATCAACTCACCGCCGGTCTGGCTGATGGTCACGCTGTTGACGGTTGCCGGCAGGTAGGTCACCAGCGAGGTCGCCTGACTGTCATAAGTAGCAGTGGCGGCGAACTTGTAAGTGCCGGGCTTGGCCACGTCGCCCGCGTCGGTCTTGCCGTCCCAGACGAAACTGGCGTTGCCGGCTGGCTGGCTGCCCAGGTTGAGGGTGCGAATCACTTTGCCGTCGGAGTCGGTGATCTTGACGGTCACCGGATCCACCGAAGCAGGTACGACGGCGGTGCCGTTGAAGCTCTTCGAGGTGTCGACCACTGCAGTGTCGGTCTGCGCGATGACCGAGCGGCCCACCAGCGACGACGCTTGCAGCGCTTGCGACGAGTTGTAATTGCCGGCAATGGCGCTGACGGTATCGTTCAGCGTGGTAATGCCTTCCAGGCTACTGAACTGTGCCAGTTGGGCCACGAAGGCGCCGTTATCTTGCGGCTCCAGCGGGTTCTGGTTTTTCAGCTGGGTGACCAGCAATTGCAGAAAGGCATCTTTGCCTAGCTCTTTTTTGCCGGTGGCCCCCTCAGTGGCCGCGCCCAGGCCGTCGTTGCCGGTAGTCGGGGTCTTGACCGAGGAATTGGCCAGGACGTCATTGATAATACTCATCTTAGTCGCCCCTTATCACTGACCGAGGGTCAGGACCTTCTGCATCATGGTTTTGGCGGTGTTCATCATTTCGGCGTTGGTCTGGAACGAACGGCTCGCGGAAATCATGTCGGCCATTTCTTCAACGACGTTGACGTTCGGGTAGTAGACGTAGCCCTTGGCGTCGGCCGCCGGATGGTTCGGCTCGTAGCGCGCTTCGAGGTTGCTCTGGTCTTCGACCACGCCCAGCACTTGTACGCCTTGACCGGCGGCGTCCTGGCTCTGGAACAGCGAATCGCTGCCGCCGTTCTGGCCGCCCTGGAACATGGTGGCGAATACCGGGTGACGGGCGCGATAGGTCTGGTCGATGCTCGACGAGACGGTTTCGGCGTTGGCGATGTTCGAGGCCACGGTGTTCAAGCGAGTGGTTTGCGCACTCATGCCGCTACCGGCAATGTTGAAAACACTGGATAGAGACATGAATTACTCTCCGCGCAGGGCTGACACCAGCCCTTTGAATTTGCTGTTGAGCAGGGTGAAGCTGGCCTGAAAGCCGACGGCGTTTTCCGCGTAGTTCGACTGTTCCAGTTGAGCGTCCACGGTGTTCTGGTCGATCGACGGTTGCATCGGCGTGCGATACAGCAGCGACTCGTCGCCATTGCCCAGGCCTTCGGCTTCGATATGACGGCTGTTGGTCATGTTCAAGGCAAAAGTACCGTTCTTGGTTTTCTCGTTCTGCTCGGCGAGCACTTTCGAGAAGTCCAGATCCCGAGCCTTGTAGTTCGGGGTATCGGCGTTAGCGATGTTATTGGCCAGGACTTCGGCACGTTGAGCGCGGAAGCCCAGGGCTTGTTCGTGGATACCGAGCGCTTTATCGAAGCTGATGCTCATGTCGGGAAACCTTCGGGTGACCTGATTTTTCGTAACAGAGACATAGCAAGCCGCGTGCCAATTCAAAAAAGCCCGAAAACCGGGGCTTTGCGGGCAGTGGCAAAGCGGCAATGCCAGAAAAGCGGCAACCGTCTTCCGCTGGCTGCCGCTTTTCTGCCGCTTTCGCACGCTCACAAGAACACCGCCGCCCCTGTGGTGAGGGGGGCTTGCCCCCGTTGGGTCGGGAAGCGGCCCCGGCATTTCAACGTTAAATCGCATTTACGACTGCTTCGCAGCCGAACGGGGGCAAGCCCCCTCACCACAGGGTTTGCTCTCACATTGGATCTGGGTGATGCCAGGGAGACTGACAGGCATAAAAAAACGGGAGCCCCTGAGGACTCCCGTTTTTTGGATGACGCCAACCAATCACTTCGCCTGGTAGATAATCCCCGGGCTGCACTGGACCATCTGGTAATGGTCCGGCAAACCGTTCAGCGCTTCAGACGCGCCGAGGAACAGATAACCGCCCGGCTTCAGCGTGCTGTGAATGCGCAACAGGATGTCTTTCTTCACCTCGGCGGAGAAGTAGATCAGCACGTTGCGGCAGAACACGATGTCGAACTTGCCCAAGGCGGCGTAGCTGTCCAGCAGGTTGAACGATCGAAACTCCACACGACTCTTGATCGGCGCCTTGATTGCCCAGCGTCCCGGCCCTTTCGGGTCGAAGTATCGCTGCAGGCGCTCGGGCGACAGACCACGGCCAATCGCCAGGCTGTCGTACTCGCCGGTCTTGCAGTTGGTCAGCATGGTGCCCGACAGATCGGTCGCCACAATCTGCGCGCCCATCTTCAACTGGCCCATGTTGACCCGCTCGAATTCATCGATCGACATCGACAGCGAATACGGTTCCTGCCCGGACGAACACGCCGCCGACCAGATCCGCAGACGCTGGCCGGGGGCGGCCTTGATCGCCTCGGGCAGGACCTTGTTCTTCAAGACTTCAAAAGGATAGGTGTCACGAAACCACAGGGTTTCGTTGGTGGTCATGGCGTCCACCACCATCTCGCGCAAACCGCTGCGCGGCTGGGTCTGGATGCGCTGAACCAGCTCACCCAGGGATTTGATGCCCTGCTGTTCCATCAGTTTGTTGAGACGGCTCGAGACCAGGTACTGCTTGTTTTCACCGAGCAAAATGCCACAGGCTTTTTCCAGGAAGACCCGGAACTGTTCGAAATCCAAATTACCTGTAGACAAAGATGCCGCCTCTTAAATCGTGTTAACCACCAAGGGCAGAAGGCCCCTAGCTGATATCTGCTGCTTTGATCCGGTCGACCACCCGGGATGCCAGGTCATCAGGACGGAATTTTGCCAGGAAGTCATCGGCACCGACTTTCTTGACCATCGCCTGATTGAACACACCGGACAACGAAGTATGCAGGATGATGTGGAGCTTTTGCATGCGCGGGTCGTTGCGGATTTCCGCCGTCAGGGTGTATCCGTCCATTTCCGGCATCTCGATGTCGGAAATCATCATCAGGAACTCTTCTTCAGGCTTTTTCCCCTCTTCGACCAGTTTGCGCAGGTAATCCAGCGCTTGCCGACCGTCGTTCAACGCCACCACTTCGACCCCGACCGTTTGCAGGCAACGGGTCACCTGCTTGCGCGCCACCGACGAGTCATCGACCGTCAGCACGCGCAGGGACAGCGCCTTGTGCTGGGTTTCGTCATCGACCACGCCCACCGAAATCGCTTCCGGTGTCGGCGCCACTTCCGCCAGCACTTTTTCGACGTCGATGATTTCGACTAACTGATTGTCCACGCGAGTCACAGCCGTGAGGTAATGATCGCGTCCGGTGCCCTTGGGCGGCGGGTGAATTTCTTCCCAGTTCATGTTGACGATGCGCTCCACCGAGCGCACCAGGAAACCTTGGGTCTTGGTGTTGTACTCCGTGATGATCACGAACGGATTGCTTTGATCTTTAAGGGCACCGGAGCCGGTCGCCATTGCCAGATCAAGAATCGGAATGGTCGCCCCCCGGATATTAGCCACACCGCACACGACAGGACTGGACTTGGGCATCAGTGTCAGCTTGGGGCATTGCAGCACCTCACGGACCTTGAACACGTTGATCCCATACAGCTGCTGGCCGTCGAGACGGAACAACAACAGCTCAAGGCGATTCTGCCCCACCAGTTGCGTGCGCTGGTTTACCGCATCCATTACACCAGCCATGCACAGACTCCTACACCAACGTTAAGTGTGTTGCGACGCACATTCATTGCTAAACGGCACGGCGCTTGCTTTTTAACTCTTATGAACACAGAACCGACATTTTTCCGACGCCTGACATCTCACGCCCGCCAATGGCTGTGTGCGATATCGGCCGTTTGCCTGTTCAACGCTGGCAGCCCTGCCCTTGCTGACTCGGTTACCTTGCCTGACATGCTTATCGGCGTCACTCAAGGCTTTCTTGAGTTCACCGTAGAAGACTATTTGGCCACCAGTCAAACCGAAGGGCGCTACGAAATTCAGGTCAACCAGCTCGATCCACGCCTGCGCATGCCCATGTGCGACAAGGAATTGACAGCCACACTGGAGAGTCCGGCGACCCCAATCGGGCGGGTTACGGTCAAGGTCCGCTGTGAGGGCGCGTCCCCCTGGACCGTGTTCGTACCCGCTCAAGTGCGCCTGTTTCGCGAGGTTGTCACCACCACTCGCGCTCTCAAACGCGCGGGCATTATCGAACCCGGCGATGTGATGATGCGCGAGCGCGACGTCAGCCTGATCAGCCAGGGGTATTTCACCGCCCTTGACCAGGCTGTCGGACAGAAACTTACCCGACCAACGGTCACCGATCAGGTGCTGACCCAGGTTCATGTGGAACAGGCAGAAGTCATCACCAAAGGCGATCAAGTGGTGATAACCGCGCGCAGTGGTACGCTCAGCGTACGCATGCCGGGTGAAGCCCTGTCCAATGGCGGCCTGAGAGAACAGATTCGTGTGAAAAACCTCAACTCCATGCGGGTCATCAAGGCGCAAGTCACTGCGCCGGGCCAGGTGGAAGTGGCCATGTAGAGTTCTCTGACCGTGAAGCTATGGCGCGCCGCCTGGCTGTTCCCTAAACTGTGCCGCAGGCAGGACCAGCGCTGGCGCATGCAAGCTCATTTTGATAAATGGGCCTAAAGTTTTTACGGGGATAGCCGAAAACATGGCAAGCGTCCAAATACCCAGAGGTTTTTTATCATGGTCATCGATTTCAGCCGTTTGAACAGTTCCTCGTCACTTACCGGTAGTACGCGTACCAGCACCGCGAAGGAAACTGCCGAAGCCGGAGCGACCGAGGCGTTCAGCACCCATTCGATGCCCAGGTGTGCGGACGCTTCAATGATGGACGGACGGATGCCGTCGCCCATCGACGCGGCA